>JAIOSM010000304.1 GCA_021107575.1 Desulfobacteraceae bacterium
TGGGAAAAGGTAAAGGCGATACTGATGCATGGGTGGCTGTTGTTAGACCTGGGAAAATAATTTATGAAATGGAAGGCGTCTCAAAAGAAACAGCACAAGAAGCATTAAAACTTGCAGCCAGCAAACTTTCCGTAAAAACGCGTTTTGTGGAAAGGAGATAGTAATATGAAAGTAAGTGAACTTAGAGAAAAAAGTGCTGATGAGATAAAAATTCAACTAGGTGACTTGAAAAAAGAGTATTTTAATATGCGTTTCCAGCATAAATCAGGCCAACTTGGAAATACTGTTGGATTAAAAAATATTAGAAAAAACATTGCAAGAGTTATGACCATTGCAAAAGAAAAAAACATTAACTTAAGTTAATATTGAAAAGATTTGCTATGACGGAAAAACAAAATAAAAAAGAATTAAATGGTCAGGTGATATCGGATAAAATGGATAAATCTGTTGTTGTCCGGGTTGAAAGATTTGTTAAACATAGCGTTTATAAGAAATATATTAAACGTGAAAAAAAATATTTAGCTCACGATGAGAATAATGAATGCCATATTGGTGATCAGGTAAATATTATTGAGACAAGGCCGTTGAGCAAAAATAAATATTTTCGTGTAAAAGAAATTGTAAGAAAGGCTGTTTAAGCAAAGGGAGCCACAAAATGATTCAGAGCGAAACCAGACTTACAGTAGCAGACAACTCCGGGGCAAAAGAATTACTATGCATCAAGGTGCTGGGCGGGTCAAAAAGACGATTTGCAAGTATCGGAGATATAATAACTGTGTCAGTTAAAGAAACGATCCCTGATGCAAAGGTGAAAAAAGGTGAGGTTGTTCAGGCGGTAATTGTAAGAACAAAAAAAGAAATCCAACGACCCGACGGCTCTACTGTTAGATTTGATGATAATTCAGCAGTAATAATTGAAAAAAATAATGAACCTATTGGAACACGTATTTTTGGACCTGTTGCAAGGGAACTCAGAAACAAAAAGTTTATGAAAATTATATCACTTGCCCCTGATGTTATTTAGAGAGCAAGTTGATTAGGAGAAAATTTCTAATGGGAAATACAAAAATTAGAATAAGAAAAGATGATAAAGTAAAAATTCTTACTGGTAAAGATAAAGGCAAGATCAGTAAAGTTTTGAAAGTAATAAAAAAATCAAACCGCGTTGTTGTGGAAAATATTAATGTTGTTAAAGTTCATCAGAAGCCTACTCAAGCAAGTCCACAAGGTGGAATTGTTGAAAAGTCAATGCCTGTTGAAATATCAAATATGATGCTCATGTGTAATAATTGCGTTAAACCAACACGCATTGGCGTTAAAGAACTTGAAAATGGGAAAAGAGTACGGGTCTGTAAGAAATGTAATGAGCAAATCGATTCGTAAGAATTGAAAACGGGGAAACTAAATGCCAGCTTTGATAGATAAATATAAAAAGGAAGTAGTTCCTGAGTTAATGGGCACCTTTAAATATAAAAGTATTATGGAGGTTCCTAAACTTGATAAAATAGTTCTGAACATGGGGTTAAGTGAAGGTGTAGTTAATCCGAAAGCAGTAGATTCTGCAGCCATTGATCTTACAATGATTGCAGGTCAGAAAGCTGTAATTACAAGAGCTAAAAAACCAATAGCTGCTTTTAAATTGCGTGAAGGAATGCCAATAGGGTGCATGGTTACATTGCGCAGAGAAAAGCTATATGATTTTTTCAGCAGAATTGTGAACATAGCTTTACCCAGAGTCAGGGATTTTAGGGGTGTATCAGGAAAAGCTTTTGATGGTCGGGGTAATTATAGCTTGGGTATTTCTGAGCATATTATTTTTCCTGAGATTGATTTTGACAAAGTGGATAATATTAGAGGGCTTAATGTGACCATTGTTACAACAGCTCAGACTAATGAAGAAGGTAAGGAATTACTAAAAGCATTAGGAATGCCTTTTAGGAATTAATATTTACAAGGAGGGTGGCTACCTTGGCTAGAACGTCTCTTATCGTAAAAGCAGCAAGAAAACCGAAATTTAAAGTTCGAGGATATAACAGATGTCCTCTTTGTGGTCGACCAAGAGCATTTTTAAGAAAATTTGGAATGTGCAGGATTTGCTTCCGGACCTTGGCATCAGAGGGAAAGCTTCCCGGCGTAACAAAATCAAGCTGGTAAAGCACTGATAAATATTAATAATTATTTCAAAAAGAAATAGTTAAGGAGAATGACAATATGGCAATGAGTGATCCAACTGCAGACATGCTGACACGCATCAGAAATGGCGGTAAGGCAGAGCTTGCTAAAGTGGATATCCCCGGGTCAAAATTAAAAATTGAAGTGGCGCGGGTGCTGAAGGAACAGGGATACATTAAGGACTATAAATTTCTTGATGATAATCTGCAAGGTGTGCTTCGTGTGTATCTTAAGTATATGCCTGACAGGCGACATTCGATTTTTGGAATAGACCGTGTAAGCAAACCAGGCTGTAGAGTTTATAAAAAAGCCAAAATGATTAAACCGGTTTTGAATGGGCTTGGAATATCTATTGTTTCTACATCAAAAGGTGTAATGACTGATAAACAGGCAAGAGAAGCAAACGTAGGCGGAGAAGTTCTTTGCAATGTTTGGTAACGCAGAGGGATATCAGGAGTAATATAATATGTCCAGAATAGGGAAAAAACCAATTCAGCTTTTAGAAAAAGTTAAAGCTGTGGTTAAAAACAAACAAATAATAATTGATGGTCCTAAAGGTTCTCTTAACCTTGATTTGCATCCTGATATTGATGTTGAAATCACAAAAGAGGTTATAAAGGTTACAACTGACCTATCTGATAGACAAAAGGTTGCGCTTCAGGGATTATTTCGATCTTTGATAGCAAATATGGTTGAAGGTGTAGTCAATGGATTTGAAAAGAAACTTAAACTTTCCGGGATAGGTTATCGCAGTGAGCTCAAAGGGAAAGATCTGGTTCTGAACTTAGGATTTTCAAATCCTGTTGATTTTAAAGTACCAGATGGTATTTTAGCCAGGGTAGACAAAAATACTGAAATCACTTTAACAGGAATTGATAAAGCATGAGTTGGACAAACTGCTGCTAATTTAAGAGCGTTGAGACCACCTGAACCATATAAAGGTAAAGGGATTATTTATGCGGACGAGAGAATAATCCGAAAAGTTGGTAAAACTGCAGGTGGTGAATAACGCATTAGGAAGATAAAAAGATGGCAAATACATCAAAACGGCAAGTATCAAGACTTAAAAGAAAAAAGCGTATTCGGAAAAATATTTTTGGAAGTCAGGAACGACCTAGACTAAGTGTTTTTAGAAGCTCCAAACATATTTATGCTCAGATTGTTGATGATGTTAAAGGCAATACTCTAGTCGCTGCATCGACCTTGGATAAAGAATTTAATGCCAAAGGTGATAAAAAAGAGAGAGCAAAAGAAATTGGGCAATTGATTGGCAAAAGAGCTCTTGATAAAGGAATCACACAAGTGGTTTTTGACAGAAATGGATTTCTGTATCATGGAAGAGTAAAGGCTTTATCAACCGGGGCTCGTGAAGCTGGGTTGAATTTCTAATTAAGGAGGAAAACTCTTGGCAGGAAAGCATATTGAAGAAAACCAATTAATCGATAGAGTTGTAAAGATAAATCGTGTTGCAAAAGTTGTTAAGGGCGGCAGGAATTTTAGCTTTAGTGCACTGGTAGTTGTTGGTGACGGTGAAGGCAGTGTCGGATATGGACTGGGAAAGGCAAAAGAAGTGCCTGAAGCAATTCGAAAAGGGATGGATACAGCTAAAAAAGCAATGGGCAAAGTATCAATACTAAATGGCACAATTCCCTATAAAGTTATTGGAAAAGCTGGAGCTGGGAGAGTATTGTTAAAACCAGCAGCACCTGGTACCGGAGTTATTGCCGGTGGCGGGATTCGAGCGGTTCTTGAAGCAGCAGGTATTACAGATATTTTAACAAAATGTTTAGGAACTCATAATACTCAAAATATTGTCCGGGCAACAATTCAAGGGCTAAAATCTCTTGAAACCAGAGAAGCGGTAGCTCTAAGAAGAGATCTTAAAGTCGAAGAAATATAGTGGAGACATGAGCATGGCAGGCAAGTTGAAAATTACACAAATTAGAAGCATAATTGGGCGGCCGGAAAAACA
>JAIOSM010000453.1 GCA_021107575.1 Desulfobacteraceae bacterium
TAATGATATTTATCAATCCTCCATTCTTCATGATATCGGTAAAGTCGGGATCAAGGATTCAATCTTGTTAAAGCCCGGTAAACTGACAGAAGAAGAGTTTGAAACTATTAAACATCATACCATCATAGGCGGAGATGCCATATCCTCAATCGAATTGCAGATTAAAGTACGTTCTTTTCTTACACTTGCCCGGGATATTGCATATTCACACCATGAAAGATGGGATGGTTCAGGGTATCCCAAAGGTTTGAAAGGGGAAGCAATTCCTCTTTCAGCCAGAATTACGGCAGTGGCTGATGTTTATGATGCTTTAACATCAGAAAGACCCTACAAAAAAGCATTTTCACATCAAAAATCAATGGATATAATCATAAGTGACAGTGGGAAGCATTTTGATCCCAATATAATTGAAGCATTCTGTGTCCAGTCCGGCCAATTTGAAAAAATCCAGAAGGATATACTGGATTGAATGGTGCTATAGAACGTTTCCGGAAATATTAAATAAAAGGAATCCATCTTTAAACTTAGGCCCGCCAATTGTGATACTTCTTTTGTTCTTTAGAAGGATTTGAGTCCCGAAAATTTTGTCCCCGGACTTGAAAATACCAATCTGGTATTTAATTTTTTCCCCACTTATCCTGATCGGAGTTACAACAAGAGATCTCTTGCCTGGAAGTGTGACTACACCTTTCTGGTTATTCTTCAAGCTCATACTTTTTTCTTTTATAAGTCTGTAAGAGGTATATTTGAAAACAGATCCCAATTCCGCAGCCAGATCCTCAAGCTTGGAATCTATATAGCTGGGGCCTTGTGACGCATGGATTATCCTTACATCTGTTTTAACAGTATCGCCGGCAGTTGCCATATTTGGGGATAAACAGACCCAGCAGGCCACAGATAAGATTATTATCATATTCAGGATTTTAATCATGCTAAATTCTCCTCTTACAATATCAGGTTTCAGAGAACCAGATTATTGTATGTTTGCTTTTTTCTGTTTCCAATATCATTATTGACGAAGCATTCCCATCAACTGAATTAACAATGGCACTGGGTCCGATAATATTTACAGGTTGTGCCTGAAAATAAATCAGGCTGACAACCATTATTGCAACCAATGATGCTATCTTTAAGTAAAGCTTTGGAGAGAAATAATCAAATACTTTTTTAGAAAAACCATTTTCTTTTCTTTTTATCTGTTTCAGGACATTTTCTCCAAGTGAACCTGTATTAATTTTTTCAACCTCGATAGAGGTCCTTTGTACAAAGGCATTAGACATTTGAATATATTCTTCCGAGATGTTTTTGCATATCGGGCATGTCTTAATATGTTCTGATATTTTCTTGTTTTCTTCAGAAGAAAGCTCATTATCAACAAACTCGCTGATTATTTTTTTATCATATGTCGTGCATGTTTTTTTCATAGCTTTAAATGCCTCTCAATTAATCTTTTATGGATTCCAATAAAAGTTTTCTTGCATGGTGCAGTCTTGAGCTCACTGTACCTTTTTTTATGTTAAGATGTCGGGCAATTTCATCATATGAGAGCCCCTCCAGTGTGTTTAAAACAAATACCACTCTTATTTTTTCCGGCAATTTTTTTATATTACTCATAACAAGCTGCTCAAACTGTTTTTCTCTGTAAATTGTCTCGGGATTTTTATCATCCTTGCTGCCCCTTAAAAGTTTTGTTTCGTCTTTTGCCTCAATTGACTGATGACTCCATCTGAAACGTCTTTTCCATTTCCTTTTCCAATTCAGGCAGGTATTTATGGTGATCTTCCTCAGCCATCCTGAAAGGCTTGCATCCTGCCTGAAGGTTTTTATATTCTTATACACGCTTACAAATACATCCTGCACAATTTCAAGGCTTTCCTCTCTATCCAGTGTTATTCCATAGGCTATCTTTAAAAGCATGTTCTGGTATTTATTTACAAGAATGTTAAATGCCCATTCCTGCCCCTGTTTCAGTCTTAAAACCAGATCGTTCTCTTCAATATTGTCTGTGTTTGATGTCAATATTTAACCTATAGTTTAACACCGGTTGTTTGCAATCAGGGCCTTATAATTAATAGCAACGTATCCAAACCCTTTTTTCTTTCCAATATCCTTCTGTTACTACAAATCGTTCATATCTGCCTTCTACCCAGCGACCTCTTTTGTTATAATGACCAGGGTTCCACCTTTTTTCATATTCGGCAGGTACCCATCTTCTTTTTATTTCCCAATGTCCGGATTTTCCATATCTATGCCTGTTATTGCAGTATCGATCATGGCGCCGAGGATGATGTCTTTTCTTGTATTGTTTCCGATGATTTGGCTCGTATGCATAAGCTATTGGTCTGTCATGATGCAATTTATTAATTATTGCAGCTCCCAAAAAGCCCGCACTTGTACCAATGATGAAACCTTCAAGATGATGGCGACGACGCTTTGAAGAGCCAGCATAGGCAGATGTAATAGTAAAACTGACTATACAAATTACTGTCATGATTGTGATTGTTGTTTTTTTCATATTCTCCTCCATTCTATTCTAAATTTACATCAATTTACAACTTATTTTCCTTTCTTATAAACAATGACACCAGAAATTTAAAAATGTTCAAAAAAATTTTATTTTTTTTAATGCTTGACTTTTACGGGCATTCCTATTATTCTCATCAAGATTGCGTTGCTGTATGTGAAGCGCATAGGTTTCATTCTAAAGGAGTATATCCCCGAAAACAGAGGTGGCAGTACCCTTAAGTTAGAAACTGGTATTATTTTATTTTTTATTACAGGAGAGTGCCAATATGGCTAATGGTATCGTAAAATGGTTTAACGACTCAAAAGGTTTTGGATTTATCGAACAGGAAGATGGGAAAGATGTATTCGTACATCACACTGGTATTAATGCCTCAGGTTTTAAATCCCTGAATGAAGGAGACCGTGTTTCCTTTGATGTTGAAGAAGGACAAAAAGGCCCTGCAGCAACGAATGTAACTGTATTATAGTTAACCATTTTATTGCTTAGAAAATTAAATGCCCTGAATAATATTTTGTTCAGGGCATTTTTGTTTTGTGCAAAAAAAAATTACTCTATTCTATTTTGAAGTGATCTACCATTTCATGAAGTGCTTCTGCAAGTTTAGAAAGCTGCTCAGAATTTTTTGCAATGCGGGCGGAGTTGGATGATATATGAGTGACTGAACCACTGACTTCATTTATATCTCCGGCAATCTCAGTCGAAGCAGCAGATGTGTTCGCAATATTTGAGCTGACTTCCTGAACCGCCTCTGCACCCTCAGAGACATTACCGCTGATTTCTGAAAGAGTGCTGGTTTGTTCTTCAACTGCAGCAGATATGTTTTTAACAATATTATTGACCTCGTTAATAACTTTAGCTATTTCTTTAATATCTTCAACAGTGGAGGAAGTTGCTCCCTGTATCCAGTCTATATTTTCTTTTATTTGCTCTGTGGCCTCTGTAGTCTGGTTGGCAAGGCTTTTTATTTCACTTGCAACAACTGCAAATCCTTTCCCGGCTTCTCCGGCCCTGGCAGCTTCAATGGTTGCATTTAAAGCCAGAAGGTTGGTTTGCTCAGAAATGTCAGTGATAGTCTCTGAAACCTGACCGATTTTTCTGGCAGCATTTCCAAGGTCATCCACTCTTGAGGATGCAGAGTCAACTCTTTCAACAGCTTTATCTGAAATATGGCTTGCATTATCAGCATTCTGTGCGATATTTTTACTGGTTTCACTCATACGGGATGTTGATCCGGCTATGAGCTGGGTGTTGGTACTCAGTTCCTCCATTGCAGCTGCAACCGCATTCATGTCTTCACTCATGACCTCTGCATTTTGAGCGACATTGAAAATTTTTTCAGCCGAGGTGCCGGTTTCATTGGAAAGTTCTGTGGCAATCGTATTCATGTCAGCAGAAGAGCTGTTCAGGCTCAAAGCTCCTTTATAAATATTCTTCATACTATCTTGTAAGGATTGGGCGAAAGTATTCAAATTGTATCCTAAAAAATCCAGCTCATCCAGTTTATTTGTAGATTTGTCTGCTGTATCAAATCTTTTGGTCAGATCTCCATTTTTCATTTTTTTGGCTGTATTGGAGGACTGCAAGAGATTTTTGACAATGTCGCGAATTTGAAACATACTGATCGCCATAAGAATAACACCGATTATCAAACCAAAGGTTTGGAACAGAATCAGGCGTTGTATTTTTTGTTCAGAAAGCTGCTGAAGCATCATTACAGCGGTGTTCATTTCGCCTAGAAGGTTTAAGTTGTTTTTTTGAATATACTCCAGGCTTTTGGTATTGTTCTGTTTTTGAGAAAGAACATTTTTCATCTGGTTGGAAAAATCATTCCATAGTCCTTTCACCTTGTTAAGCTGGGAATAGGCAGGTTCTGAAGCTTTAGGACAACTTGCGTAATCTGCATCAAGATCTAAAGATAATGGAGCCTTTCCTGAGTCGGTCAGGGCTATAAGGGTGATATCAAAAATTTTTATTGTATTGTTTGCACTTGAGTACAACTTTTCTTTTTTCTCTGCCTCAGTTGTCGTAGCAAATGAAAAGAGCTCTTTTGACATTTTTTGAGAAAGCATGCGTTGGCGTCCTGCAAGGTTTATAACAAGGCCATCAGCTTTTTGTGCCGAAGTTGTATACCAGGTGACCAGAAACATGGAAATAATGATGAGCGACAGTCCGGCAACAATTAAACCTAATTTATATCTTATAGCCATTGTTGTATCCTTTCGTGAAAAATTGGGGGAAATATTTTCTATATTTACCATAAATCGCCTTAGCGTGCAAATAGTTTTTTGAAAAATGCAGAATTATATGTCTTGACTGAATTATTCGGGATTATAACATGAGGCAAGAGAATAGCAGTTCTATGATGAATAAATTTTATTTGTATAAAAAAGTAAACTATTGTATAATTTTAAATATAGCAATATTAATTTCGTAGAACTAACCACTGATTATTTATTGGATTGTTTATGGAAACCTTAGAAGCTGCCAGCGAAAAAAAAATAAAAAAATATATTTCTAATATGCCAAGTCTTTCAACAACCATTTCAATGGTATTAAAAGTATGTAATAGCCCGGAAACAACGGCTAATGACTTAAACCGGGTAATTGCTCTGGACCCTGTTTTAACCGGGAATGTGCTAAAATTAATAAATTCTGCATATTATTCATTACGTGATCGTGTAACATCTTTGACTAAAGCTATTATTATGCTTGGAATGAATACAATAAAAAATCTGGCTATCAGTACAGCGGTCCTTGGTACTTTAAATAAAACAAAAACTGTAAAAAGTGCTTCCATAGATGCATTTTGGGAACATTCTATTTGTGTGGGAACTGCTGCTAAAATAATCGCATCAATACCTGAACTTGGGTTGAAAAATAAAGATGAGTTTTTTGTTGCAGGACTTTTGCACGATATAGGTAAAATACCTTTAATTAACTGCTTCCCTGAAAATTATGTTCTTGTTGATAAAGCAGTAGAAGAGGGTGTTGCAATTATCCGGGCAGAGAACAAGTTATTAGGAATAAATCATTCTCAAATCGGGAAAAAGATTGCCGGTAAATGGGGACTTGCAGGCGCTATCTATGAAACAATATGTTATCATCACTTTCCTTTTACTGCTGATGTCGATAATACTCAAGTAGTGCGTATTGTTGCTCTTGCAGATATTTTTGCTAAAACTCTTGAAAAAAAAGCAAGTAATGAATTGACAGAAGAACCCGATATGGTGTTTAATCTTAATGATTCTTTATTGATAAATATGTTGGAGAAAATGAATATCGGCCATGATAGCTTATCAGAAATAGAAGAGATAATTTCTGAGGAGCTAGAAAAAGCAAAAGAATTTTTAAATATTGCTCAAAAAGGGTAGGGGCGAATAGAAAAATGAGAATAAAATTTTGGGGAGTTAGAGGATCAATCCCATGTCCCGGGCCGGAAACTGTGAAATATGGTGGCAATACCATGTGTATAGAGATGCGGCTTAGTGACCCTGACCGGTTACTTATTATAGACGCAGGATCAGGCATCAGGGAGCTTGGTAATGATATTATGGTTAATGATTTCTCAAAAGGTTCAATAAAAGCTGATATTTTTTTAACCCACACCCATTGGGATCATATTATGGGCTTTCCTTTTTTTACACCTCTGTTTATCCAGGGAACAGAGGTACGGGTTTTCGGACCTGTTTCTTCTCTAAAGGATACATTAGAAGATATTGTTGGCGGGCAATTAGAATATGAATATTTTCCTATACGTCA
>JAIOSM010000171.1 GCA_021107575.1 Desulfobacteraceae bacterium
ACTCATTTTGATCTCATGGATAAAAAAGCAGTTGGTGAGACCACAAATATGCTTGATATTGTCACGTCCATGCAGCTTGCCGATAAAGTAATTAACCTATAAAAATTTCACATCAACTGATATTTTCCTTACTTTTTGAAAAAATCCAGATAAAATTCAGGTAACTTGTTGAAAAATGCTACCGTTTGAGTAATACTACAAGTTTTAATACTTTCAACAGGTTTATATAAAAGAAGGAGAGTAAAAATGTGCCGGTTAATTGGCTTGACCAGCAAAACACCAGTGTCCCCGATGGTTGCTATCAATGCCCTTGATGTAATGAAAGAGGGACATGATGGTTCAGGAGTTGGTTTGCTTTTAAGGGATCTTGGAGGTCCATTTGCAGAAATGAAAGAGTCCCCTATTCTGTCAGGCATTTTCACCGAAGAGGGGATCAGGCGTCTTGATCTTTTTATGATGGATCATGGGTTTATGACCAAATATAAATTAACAATAAAAATTCCTAAAAAACGATTATCCAATATTCCCAAGCGTGATGTTTACCTGATAAGAGCCTATGAGCTCCCTGAAGAATGGGAAGAGCTTGACCAGGATACGATTGAAACACGCTATATGGAAATCCGGCTTAAAATCCGTGAAATGGGCAAAGAAAAACAGGATATGATTGTCTTCTCATTCTGGCCTGACACTATCATGATAAAAGAGCTGGGAGATCCCAGAGAGGTGGCTGAGTATCTGAAGTTTGACAGAGAGGAATTAAAAAGTGGCATCATATTAGCCCAGGGCCGACAGAATACAAATTATGAAATAGATCTATACGCATGCCATCCCTTTTTCTTAAAAGGGTATTCTACAATGACCAATGGTGAAAATACTGCTTTTATCCCTATTAAAAATTATTTAGAATCAAGAGGCTTCCCGGGATACACAGGATATCAATCAGATTCAGAGGTTTTTACACATATTCTACATTATACAATGTCATATCTGGAATTGGGACTGGACTTTTACAAACATGTAATAACCCCACTTAGAAATAATCATATTGATAAACACCATGATGCTTTATTTTTAAAGCATCTTAAAGAATCATGCCGCAAATTGATTATTGATGGACCAAATTGTGTTATTGGTGCTCTTCCTGATAAAACGTTGTTCATGGCCCAGGATCAGAAAAAATTGCGCCCCGGCGTTGTTGGTGGTAAACCGGGAATTTTCGCATTTTCTTCAGAGATATGTGGTCTTGATGCAGTGATCCCGGACAGGGATAAAAATAAAGATATTCAACCCATGTATATGGATACAGCAATTGTCAGCCCCGATCGGAAGGAGGTAAAAATATGTCGTCAAACAGACCCATTGAACCTTCCACTTTAAGTCTGAGTGATCTGCCATGGCAGATTGCATGGGATAAGGAAAAATGTACACTATGTGGCAAATGCACTACAGTTTGTCCGGTTCAGGCAATAGAGCTTAAAGTCTTTCGAAAAAAGACAATTACAGCTTCTATTGATTTAAATCATACAAACAAATCAGAGTTTCAAACATATTTTGGAATCAACCAGAAAAAAACAATTGAAAATGCTTGTATGGGATGTGGGATGTGCACTCTTGTATGCCCGAACAATGCAATACTTCCTGATAAAAACTTTCAGACAGACAGGCTTAAATTTCATATAAATCAGGGTGGAGAACCCAGAAAACGTGGAGGAAGAAGAAATTCTCAAGAAAATATCCTTGATAGAATTAAATTCATAAGAATCTCAATGCTTACAGATCCTGCTCTTGATGCAGGAAGACATGAATTCGAATTATGTACTCTTCTAGGCAGAATACTCCCGCCAAAAGAAAATATGAAACAATTGCGGGAGCAAGGCTGGATTCCTCCTGTTAGAGAAATATATCCATTAATTATCGGTGGTATGTCCATAGGAGCACTTTCCCCGACAATGTGGGAAGGACTTCAAATGGGAGTTGCATATCTTAATGAAGAACTTAACATGCAGGTCCGAATCAGCACCGGTGAAGGAGGATGTCCGCCAAGGCTCTTGAGAAGCAGATTTTTAAAATATGTAATCCTTCAGGTTGCAAGCGGATATTTTGGATGGGATGAAATCATCCATGCATTACCCCATATGAAGGAAGATCCCTGTGCCATAGAGATTAAATATGGACAAGGTGCAAAACCCGGCGATGGTGGTCTTCTAATGTGGCACAAAGTAAACAAATTAATTTCAACCATCCGGGGAGTTCCAATGGGTATAAGCCTTCCAAGCCCCCCAACCCACCAGACACAATATTCCATTGAAGAATCCATTGCAAAAATGATTCTTTCCATGTCCATGGCATGGGGATTTCGTGTACCGGTTTACCCCAAGATATCTGCTACATCAACATCTCTTGCAGTTATGAACAACCTTATGATCAATAGTTATGCATCAGGTCTTGCCATAGATGGAGAAGATGGCGGAACAGGTGCTGCCTATTCTGTTTCCATGGATCACATGGGACATCCCATTGCTTCATGTGTCAGGGATAATTATTTAAACCTTGTTAAAGCAGGCAAGCAAAATGAAATCCCGATTTTTGCAGGCGGTGGAATTGGCAAAAACGGAAATCTTGCTGCCAATGCAGCAGCCCTTATAATGCTGGGTGCAAGCGGGGTACAGATTGGAAAATATGTTATGCAGGCAGGAGCGGGTTGCCTTGGCACCGAAGAAGACAGATGCAATGTATGTAACACAGGGGTTTGCCCCAAGGGGATCACATCCCAGGACCCAAGGCTTTACAGGCGGCTTGATCCTGAAAAAGTTGCTGAAAGAATAGTAGATTTATTCTTGTCTTTTGATACTGAATTTAAAAAAATAATTGCTCCTTTGGGACGATCAACAGCATTACCAATAGGCATGTCAGATGCGCTGGGAATCAATGATTTTGCAGTGGCTCAACGTCTTGATATCAAATATGTGGTTTAGGAGGCAATAATGAACCCAGAAATAAAATACGACAAAATTCCAGGCAAACAAGATGATAAACGCCTCCCATCAAGAGTCATTGAAGAAATTATTCAAAATAAAATAAAACAGGGCAAGAGACATCTTGAGATCAAGGCATTTGGTCAACATGGCATTGGCGGCAGATTATGGAGTGCCAAAAATGAAAAAATCAGTATCCGCATAACAGGTCATTCAGGACAGAGAACCGGCTCGCTTGGGTTCCCTAATACAAAAATTGAAATCATGGGACCTGCGTCTGATGATGTTGGCTGGCTTAATGCCGGTGCCGATATAATTATCCATGGACATGCTTCCAATGGAGTAATGAATGCTGCTGCCCAGGGAAAGGTTTATATTGCAGGTAGCATTGGTGCAAGAGGCATGACCATGACCAAACACAATCCAAGATTTGATCCGCCTGAACTATGGATCTTAGGGTCAGCAGGTGATTTTTTTGGAGAGTTCATGGCAGGAGGTACTGCAATTATCTGTAATCATGAATCTC
>JAIOSM010000506.1 GCA_021107575.1 Desulfobacteraceae bacterium
TTGTCTGCTACTTTGTCTGCATCAAGATTATATCTGTTCTCATTTATTTCCTGTTTAATTCTGCTAACTTTTTCAGACATGGCAACAGGTTCATTCTCAAGTGCCTGGGAAATTTTTTGCAGATCTTTTGTTCTGTCTGAGAAATCAACGTTGGCACTATTGGCATTAGGGTTGATTTCTTTACCCTTTTCTGATTTCATATTGGCATTTGCTGTATTCTGATGGGCAACATTGTTAGCATACGCTTGATTGGCAAGATTTGTAGTTGAATTTGATATTTTCATTGTTTTGCCTCCCCCAATTATAATTCCATATTACTATCAGCAACCTGTGTGGCAAGTTCGGTCATTCTTTGCATTACAAAATTTGAATCTTCAACAGATAGGGACTTTGTAACTTTTTTATCATCCTCGTCAATATAAGTGTAAGTGAATTTATTCTCTGTTTTTTTGGTGAAATCTATTTTTTTGCCAAGCTCTTTTTCAATTTGGCTGGTAATTGTTTCTTCAACCGGTTCTCTGGGGCCTTCCATGATTATTTTGTTTATGATATTGGTAGCTACTTTTTCTATAATGGCCTGTCTTTTTCCTTTAGAAGAAATTGTAACGCTGTCAGAAGAAGCAGTATTCTGCTGAAGAGTTTTATTTTTTGCAAGAAATTTCTGCTGGCTCAGCTGTTTGCTGTAAACCTTTAGAACATTCTGTATTTGGTACGACGGTATATGCATTTTCAATTCTCCTTAACCAAGCATATCGGCTAAGGAGTTAATAAACTAAAAGGTTTTTTTGATTTATTTTTATTTAATCGTCAAAATTTCCATCAGGACCCTTATCAGTGGTCATCTCAGCAGCTTTTGCAATAATTTTTTCTTTTGTCCAGTCTTCTGCCTTTTCGATCTTGCCTGCTTTAGGACCGGCATCATATGACCCTGTTTTTAGAATTTGTTCTTTTACTATATCAGATGTATTATCTGCATTAAAAACATTTATAAGCATGTTGTAGACAAAATCTTCAACACCCCTTATCATTCGATCCTGTATAGCTTTAGGCTGGGCATTAAGCTTGTTTTCAAATGGCAGGTTAAGTTTTTTAAAATCACCGCCTTTTATATTGTTTGCCTCTGCATAAGCGAGCATCTCTTGCCATAGTTCTTCTGATACTCCCAAATTTTTGACTTTACTGAAATTTTTACCCTGATCAAGAATTGCATTTCCATAATCATTAACTTTTACTCCCCAGGATATCATTTGAAGAGCTGTTGCAACGTTTGCTTTAGTTGTTTTTGTTTTTTTGGCAATATTTATTAGTCTTTCAGAGCTGTTACCCGATGTCCCATGCTGTGCACCTGAAATATGATATTTTGACAATGCTTTGTGTATCTCAGCTGTAAGCTCAATATCGATTCCAGTATCGCTTTCCTCTATGCCGTGAGTGGTTCCATTATTAAGAGCTATCCAGTCTGGAAAGATATTATAAGCATTAAGTCCTCGAATAAGTAAAAGAGCCTCTTCTGAGGTTGAAAGCCCAAGTTTACCTTTTATCTCTCCTACTTCTGTTTCAAGTCCTGCCCATTTGGGAACAAAAGGGTTCAGTTCAATATTGGCCAGCAAATTCTGATCATCAGGAAGATGAGATGCATCAATTGCAATGGATGTTACGCCGGCATCAAAAAGAGTTGGAATCTCTATCTTGGCAGGTTCAACATCTGTCATGGCTTTAATGCCAAAATGATCAGCATGAATTGCAACAGGAACAGTTATTCCAAGTTCGTTCATATAGGCATCAGTCTGTCTTGCAATATTCCATAGGCTTGTTGGACAATATGCGCTGCCACCGCCCTCAGATCTTGCAATTTCAATAATAATAGCTGCATTTGCTTTCTGGGCAGCAAGGAGAGATCCTCTGATTACAAAAGAATTTCTTCCGTTTGCAGCAATAGTCATGCAGTTTGTTTTTGCAAGCATTGCTCTGTCAATAAATTTTCCACTGACAATTAATGCTTTGGAATTTGGGAATAGCTTTTTTATATTTGGTGGTCTTCCTGTTTCAAGTGCTTTTTCGAAATCTTTTGAATAATCTGGTAAAGGCATGAGTGTCTCCTCCTTAAATAGTAAACGATAAGTTTTCTATCTGGACATGGCCAGTTTCAGGCTAATCACCAGTCGATTGAAGGCTTTAGTGAGAACACCAATTTCATCTTTTCGGTCCTCATCTAGAACATTCAGATCTTTTTTCCCCTGACTGATTAAATTGGCCATCATGGTTAACTCGTTAATGGGTTTGGTAATGTTATTCCCGATGAACAATCCTATTAGAATCGACAGCAGGAGAACCACCACAAACACAATAATAATGAGGTTTCGAATGGCAACAGCTGGTTTAACAACCTCGTCCTTGGATGCTACTATGCCCATGCTGGCACCAATGGTTTGCAAAGGTGCATATGCCGTGTATCTGATCTCATCTCCGGTCTCATAAGTATCAATGCCGGATTTGCCCTTGATCATTTTACTAATAATACTATTAAATTGAGTATTATCAGTTTTTAGCAGATCACTTGTCTTATAGGTGGTATCCCACCTTGCATCTCCAGATTTCATACCTGGTCTCACAAGCACGCTTCCCTTACTGCTCACAAGAAAGGCGTAACTGTCATATCCTATATCCATGGTTAGGATATCTTTCTGGAGCGTGTCCAGAAGAACGTCGAATCCTACAGCACCGACAAAGACATTTTTAGAGTTGAACACAGGTGCAGCGCACGTAACGACTAGTTTTTTAGTGTTGGCATCCACATAGGGTTCTGTCCAGATCACTTTTTTCTTTTTCTTTGTGCTAACGTACCATGGACGTTGTGTTACATTAAATGCTTTGAGTTTCTCAATAACACCGACTACTGACTCATTGTCAAAGACCGTCATTTCTGTTTCAGTCCCTAAATATCCGAGGCTCAGGTATGGATTATTAGCAACTACACTTTTTAGCACGAGACCGATTCGCTGGATAAAAAGCCTTTCATTATGCAGCTCCGCATCTAAAGAGGTGTTTCCATAGCCGGTCCCGTCCCATGGCATCAGAGTTTTCATCCCGATATCTGTATCAATGTCTTCTCTTTTATAAGTGGCACTTGCATAATCTGCCAGACCCAGAACTTCTTCTTTGATTCTTTTGAAAGTGAGGGCATATTCTTTTGCTTTAAGCTGGGTATTTGTAACAAGGTGATCTTCTGCCTGTTTTGAGAGGGCGTTCCTACTCTGTAAACTGGCAATAGAACCTGCTATAGCCAGGGAAATGGTCACTAAGGCTACAATAATCATAGTAATTTTAAATCTAATGGACATGCCTTCTATGTTCAATTTTGCTTTTGGAGTTTTCTTTTTGGCTTTTCCCTTCAAAGGCTCAGGAGTCTTAGGAACTGGTTCTGAGGCCTTTGTGCGCAATTTAGATTGTGGTGGCAGGGGAGAGGGCTTGGGAATTGGCTTTTCAACAGGCTTATAGACCTTAATAACCTGCCCGCAAGATCTGCATTTAAACCTGGCTGAATCACCTTTGATTTTTTCAGGGTCGATTCGGTGTTTTTTACCACATTTCTGGCATGTAGTGATCATAGCTTAATTCCCCCCTTTTTATGATTTTAAAATATATAATATGATTTTAGAATATATAAATGGTAGTATCTCAAAAACTATATAACGTCAAAGTTTTTTTAGTTTTTTTTATATTTTTATTGACAATAAACACGCTCTTAGTTATTTGTTTAGCATAAAGAACAAAATAATAAAGTTTATGATGTTGTATAATAACAGAATAAACAGGGCGCAGAATGACTAAACCAACCATTACCTATACAATAAAAGAGGCAGGAACTGACCCTGCTTATCAGGCATCCGTTAATGCCATCTCTAACATTGATGCTGTGCACTCCTTTTTTATTTTAGACAATGCCGGGAAAGTGGCCGTGCATTCATCAATAAATACAGCTATTGGAGAACTCATCACTTACTGCATAGTCGCTTGCAGTAATTTGAGAAAATTTATAAAAGCAAAGGCACTACGACGAATTCATATGCAAATGAAAGATGGTACGTCCCTGCTCATTCTACCTTTAGCTGGAAAAATTATCGGGATGATACTTGACGTTGGGAGTTCAGCCGATGAAGTCATAAATCAAATAAAGTCAGATTTAACAGGAAAGTAATGCTAAATTTTAATAAACATGAGAGGTCCTTTGAGATATGAATATTATTTTAAAGGAGATTTTATCCCTCCCGGAAGTTGTCGGCTCCTGTGTAATCGATAAAGATCTAGGAATTCAGCTTTCAGAATTACCCGCTTTTTTTTCTGAAGCCATGGCAATGGAGGCAAACAGGCACATAGGGCGCATGATACAGATGGCAGAAATGAGAGGCCTGGAGCCTCAAACAATTTCTATCAGTTTTGGCAAATTTATAATTCTGGCTCTATCTATAAGCAAACCGTTTTTGCTCCTTATACTCTGTAAATCAGGTTGTAATACTTCTCTAGTTACTACCACGGCCGATATGCTTGCCCCGGAATTAAAAAAAATACTCGAGCAGACTATAATTACTATAGAGTATTCACCCACAGATAGCATCCCGGAAGCCACTGAACCAGCTCTGGAGCAAGTCAGTCTCGAAACAACCCAAGCTTTAGAACATATCAAACAATCATTATTTGAAACGGTCGGCCCGGTTGCAGAGATGGTTTTTGACGATTGTATTGAGAAATGGACAGAAACTAACCAGGCAGATATCTCGCGCATTTCTGAACTTGTTGACTGTATTTCGAGGGAAATTAACAGCCCTGAGTTAGACGAAGAATTCAAAAAAAAGATTTCCTCCATCCTATAGTTACACATCGGGAAAATGAATAAGCCTTCATAGAATAAATTTGATGTAAATGTGCTAAAAATTTATTAATAAGATGTTTGTTGTTTTGATAAGTATTTGTAAAATAAGAAAAAAGTCTTGCTGCTTTTCAAGAATAATACCTTGACATTTTGAGAGAAATATAGTTGTATTAATGAATTACTATTCATTAATAATTGTTTTATGGGGTAAATAGAACTTTGCAGAAAGATAAATCAAAAAAGTATTATGACATAATAAAAAGCGCGGGGGCTGTTTTTGCAAACTTGGGGTTTCACAAGGCAACTATCTCCCGGATTGCAACCGAGGCAGCTATTGCAGATGGAACAATATATCTTTATTTTAAAAATAAAAATAATATTCTTTATCAGTTTATCAGCTATAAAACTCAGGCAGTTTTCAAAAAAATGCGTAATTCCGTGGATAAAGCAGATAACGCTGAGGATAAACTCAGGAATCTTATCAAGTGCCATCTTGAAGAATTCCAGCGTGACGAGAATATGGCTGTGATATTTCAATCTGAAATAAGGTACCGTCGCGACATTGAACCACAGATGAAAGATATTTCCAAGATGTATCTGGAACTTCTTTCTGACATTATAGAGCAAGGGCAAATTGAAGGTGAAATGAGACAGGACCTTTTTGTTGGCCTTGCTAAACGGTTTGTTCTAGGCGCGGTTGAGGGCGTAATCAATACGTGGGTGGCAGCTGAGGGAAAGTATGATTTGGTCCCCATGGCAGATCCGCTAGTTGATTTATTTCTGAATGGTCTGAAAGGGTTGAAATAATCTGAGCCCTTGATAGATAGTGCTCGATACATGGTGTTAGATAAATGGTATATATATAATAAACCTCATACATAAGAAAAATTCAGTTTTACTTGACGAACTTGGTTTTCTTTATTAAAAAATTGGGGATATATATTACGAGTTAAGACAAAAAGTTTAGGAGGTTTTTACAATGTTGCTATATGGTCCGGCAAGTTATAAATTGTTTGGTTTCATCCCAGGATATATTATATCTTTAATAATTGCGATAGTAGGAATAGGTGCTTTTGCGTATATTATAGTAAGGCGTATTGCCCCTCTGATCCGATCGGCTCCTGATCACAGAACTGACAATATTCCAGAGCGTATTGAAAAAGTACTTGTACTCTGGCTAGCCCAGTACAGACAGCCAAGGTATATGTTAGCCGGAGTTTTGCATATTGTAATTTTTGCAGGATTCTTAGTACTCTCCATAAGGACTCTGGCACTTGTTTTTGTCGGGTTTGCAGATGGTTTTGAAATCCCCGGCTTTGGCGGTGCTTTAGGGCAGACTTATTATTTTTTTAAAGATTATGCAGCAACTCTTGTGTTGATTGCATGTGTTATAGCAGCCATCAGAAGAGGTATCTTTAAACCTGCAAGATATGCAGTACCTGAAAAATATGGGCACGATCATACAGCAGAGGCTGTATTTGTTCTTGGTATTATTGCAACCCTTATGTTATCTGAAAGTTTATACGAGGCAGCAGAGGCTGCTTATAGTTTTAACAGGACAGGGCATAGTGAATTTTTAGCACCTCTTTCTCTGGGTTGGATTTTTAAAGGAATGTTACTTGGTGTTTCTTTTAAAACTTTGCAGATCATACATATTATAATGTATTTTATTCATGATATTGCATTTTTCTTTTTTCTTTGTTTTCTCCCTCTTGGCAAGCATTTTCATGTTATAACATCACTTCCAAATGTCTTTTTTATGAGACTTTCAAAAGGGAAAATTAAACCTGTCAAATATGGTGTAAGCGAAGAAGAACTGGATGACCTGGAATCTTTTGGTGTAAAAAAACTTGAAGATTTTACATGGAAACATATGCTGGATTTCTATTCATGTGCAGATTGTGGTAGATGTGCTGATCAATGTCCTGCAAATGCAGCAGGCCGCCCTCTCAGCCCGAGATTCATTACTATAAAGGCAAGAGATCTTATGTTTAAGGCATATCCTCTTTCAGGGAAGATTTATAAGAGTGAGCCTTTGATTGGAAGTATTTATACTGAGGATGAAATATGGTCATGCACCACATGCGGCGCTTGTGAAGAAGAGTGTCCTCTTGGTATAGAGTACATTGATAAAATAGTTGATTTAAGAAGAGGTATGGTGGATGAGGGCATGGTCCCACAAAGTCTTCAAAAGCCTTTAAGTGCACTAGAAAAACGTGGTAATCCATATGGAAAGATGGAGAAAAAACGTGCTGACTGGGCAAAAGAAGAAGAATTCAAGGAAGAGTGTGAAGTCAAAATTCTTGAGAAAAAAGAAACCGCAGACGTCCTTTATTTTGTTGACAGTATAACCTCTTATGATGATAATATTCAGGAAATTGCAAGGAAAACTTCAAAAATACTTACCAGGGCAGGAGTTGATTTTGGTATACTTGGTAAGGGCGAGAAAGACAGTGGCAACGAAGTTGTTCGTTTTGGAGAGGAGCTTCTTTTTCAGGAATTGAGAGATCAGAATATTGAAGCCATAGAAAAATGTGGTGCAAAGAAAATAGTGACTGCTGACCCCCATGCGTATAATACTTTAAAGAATGAATATCCGGATCTTCCACCTGTTCAGCATATAAGCCAGTTTGTTGCAGAAAAAGTGAACTCAGGGGATCTTACTTTAGGTGATGCTAAAAACCCTGAAAAAATTTATGTTTATCATGATCCATGTTATCTTGGGCGCCACAATGGAGTCTATGATGATCCACGCACAGTCTTAGATGCTATTAATGGATTGAACAGAATTGAATTGCAAAAAAGCCGTGATCGTTCGTTTTGTTGTGGCGGCGGCGGTTTGATGCTATTCTATGAGCCGGAAGAAGAAACAAGAATGGGTGTGTTGCGAGTTAATATGGTAGCAGAAGCAGGAGCAAATGTAATTGTTACAGCATGTCCATTTTGCCTTGTTAATATAGAAGATGCCATTAAGGTAGCAGGGAAAGAAGGTGAGATTGAGGTCCTTGATTTTACAACACTTGTAGAGGAACATCTTGTCTGAAATTTTTGGTAAAAGATTTAAATTATAAGTTTTTTTTATTTAGGTTGTAATAATAAATTCGGAGGAAAAAATGGAAATTTTGGTTTGTGTCAAACGAGTGCCTGATACTGCAGAAAATGAGTTTGAACTCAACAGTGAAGGTAATGACATTGATCGTGATGATCTTGTCTATTCTGTTAATGAATGGGACAACTATGCGGTTGAAGAAGCTATTCAAATAGTGGATGAACATGGTGGAAGCGTTACCGTTGTGAGTGTTGGTGATGATGAATCTGAAGAAGTATTAAGACGAGAGATGGCAATGGGTGCTGACAATGGAGTTCTTCTTTCTGATGATGCATTTGAAGATTCTGATAACAGAGGGATTGCTTCTATTTTAAAAGCTGAGGTTGAAAAGGGCAATTATGATTTAATCCTTACAGGTGCCCAGGCTGATGACGGTTCTGCTGAAGTTGGTGGAATGCTCGCTGCAATGCTTGATCTGCCCTATGCATCTTTAGTTAACTCAATTGATATTGAAGATGATAAAAAATTAAAAGTAGGAAGAGAGATTGAGGGCGGTAACAGGGAAATGAATGAGATTGATCTTCCTTGTGTACTTTCAATCCAGACCGGTATTAATGAACCCCGGTATGTTGGTATCCGTGGAATCAGAAAAGTTGCAAAGATTGAAATCCCTGTGAAAGGAGCTTCTGATCTTGGTATTGATGCAGGTTCCGTAGGTAAAGACGGTGCAAA
>JAIOSM010000347.1 GCA_021107575.1 Desulfobacteraceae bacterium
ATTGTTTGATAAGGTTTTACAAACAATAACTTAACTGGTATATTAGAATTTTAAAAAAAGTTAAAATAGCATGATAATCCTGACAGTATCTGATTTTATTGAACAATCCCTTGATCAAAAGATTCAAGACAAAGCTCTTCCCAAAATAGATCTTATACTCTCCTGTGGTGACATCTCTCCTGAGTATTTAGAATTTTTAAAAGAAAAACTTTTAGCTCCGGTATATTATGTAAAAGGGAATCATGACATAAGGTATGCAGGCTATCATCCAGAAGGATGTTTTGATATCCATAAACAGCTTGTTACGTTTAATTCATTGAGAATAATAGGCTTTGAAGGTTCAATGTGGTATACTGGTAAAGAAAATCAATTTACTGAAAAAGAGATGAAAAAAATAATACGAAGTATGTGGTTTGCTCTTTTAAAAAGTAAAGGTGTTGATATAGTTGTTACCCATGCTCCTCCACGCCACATTCATGATGCTGAAGACTTGTGTCATAAAGGATTTACATGTTTTGTTAATTTTATAAAAAAGTACAATCCTAAATACTTTATTCATGGACATATACATAAAAGCTTCAACCACCCATTGGATCGTGTTACTCTTTATGAGAAAACAAAAGTAATAAACACATGCGGATACAATATTTTGGAGTATTGACATGGAAAATTTTTTTAAAAATCTGTTAGGCCTCAAGAAAAACAAGCATGACGATAATGTTAAATCCTTTCATGATGCAAAAGCTAAAGAAGATGATTGTAAGATTGTTGAGCGGGGTGTCCTGACTGTCAATCTAGATAAAATCATTGGGAGCGTTGGCAAGTATAAGGATTTTGATTCACGATTTCGGTTTAGAAATCAGGAGCAATCTTCGCGGTTTAGATCTATTAAACAAGCCATGCTTGACCAAAAAGTTTTTCCGCCGGTTAAACTTTATCAGATAAGAAATGATTTTTATATTTTGGATGGAAATCACAGAGTTGCTGCAGCAAAAGATCTAGGGCGGCAGGAGATTGAGGCTAAGGTTACTGAACTTATATCTTCAAAAAAGAATCTTGAAAATTTGCTTTATATGGAAAAATCAGCTTTTTTGGCAGCAACCAATCTCCCTGATGAAATAGAGCTTACAGAAGTTGGTAAGTATAGATATTTTGAAAAACAGATTAAAAAGCACTTAAACTATTTAAAAACTGATTCAGACTCAGAAGTTGATTTAAAAAAAGCTGCCCGGGACTGGTATGATACAATCTATCTCCCCCTTGCTTTAATTATTAAACGAGGAGGACTTTTAAAATATTTTCCAGAGCGCACCATATCTGATCTTTACGCGTATGTTTCTTTTACCCACTGGAGAAGAAGATCTAAACGAAAATACGGGATAGGGTTATATAAGCGTCTTCCTGGAGATATGGAATCTTTCAGGCGATTAATGCTTGATAAAAGCAATCCTGAATATCCTGAGATGAAACGAACAATTTCAGCTTTTGTTTTTGTTAATGTTAAAGGCGCTATTGAGAGTAGTGTAGTTGATAAAATTTTTAAGGTTGAAGGAGTAAAGGAAGTTCATTCAGTACATGGGAATATTGATATTTTAATAAAAATTACACTTACGCGAGACCTGCTTGCATCTGATGCAGAAACAATCGGAGAGTTTGTAGATAAAAAAATAAGATCAATTTCCGGAGTTGATAGTACCCAGACCATAATACCTGCTATCTCCAAGGTAAAAGATCAATTTGATACTGCAGAGCTGTTTTGATAGAACAAAAACCTTCATATCAAGAGCTCGCAAAGAAAATCAAAGCTCAGTCTAAAACCGAAAAAATAAATTCTATCCTTTTTGATATAATCCAGGCGGTAGGCACCACAACAAGCCTTGAACACTTATATGCGTTTATTCAAAAGGCTTTAGACACAATAATAAGCTTGTCGAATTTTTATATTGCAATTTATAATGAAGAAGATAAATCTGTAAGTTTTCCATACTTCATAGACCAAGTCGATAAAGAAATGTCATATATTAAAGATTTTACTGCGACACACTCTTTAACAGGAGAGGTGATATTGTCTGGTAAACCGCTTTTTTTACATAAAGAAGAATTAAAAACCCGGAGGGAACAAAAAAGATCCATAGGAACATATAGTCAAATATGGATTGGTGTTCCATTAATTGTCCAAGATAAGGTCATCGGGGTTATGGCAGTGCAAGATTATAATGATCCTGAGTATTTTACTCAAAAAGATTTTGAGATGTTTATCTTTGTTTCTAATCAAATTGCTTTTGCAATTGAGAGAAAGCGGATGATGGATAAACTGATTGAGAGTGAAAAACGATTTAGAGATATGGCAGAACTACTGCCTGAAGCTATTTTTGAAACCGACGATAAGTTGACAATAACATATGCTAATTCAAAGACTTTAGGTATGCTGGGATATTCAAAAAAAGATATAAGAAATGGAGTTAATTGTGTTGATTTTATTTCAACTGAAAATTTCAAAACCAACACAGAAAATATTAACATCTCTTTCAAAGACGATAGTATAGATTTAGAAGGGCTAAAAGAGTATGTTTTTTTAAGAAAAGACGGTTCTTCTTTTCCTGGTATAATTAAGACTGCCTCTATCTATAAAGAGGATAAGCAAACAGGTCTCAGAGGTGTTATTATAGACATTTCTGACCGCAAACAATGGGAAGAGTCCCTCAAAGAGAGTGAATATAAGTTCAGAATTCTTGCAGAAACTTCATCAATAGGAATTATTCTTTATCAGGCGGGAAAGGTGGTCTATTGCAATCCTGCTGCTGAAAAAATTACAGGGTATACGTTTGATGAATATGTAAATAAATCTTTTTTGGAAGCTATTGCACCTGAATATCAAGAGATGGTTCGAAAACATTTTACCCTCAGACAAAAAGGACTGTCAGCACCCTCAGGATATGAGTTGAAATTGATAACCAAGCAGAAAAAAGAAAGATGGGTTTATCTTGAAGGGAGCAGCATTCAATTCCATGGTAAACCTGCAGGTCTTGTTTCCTGGCTTGATATTACACAACGTAAAGAAGCAGAAGAGAACTTACGTCAGTTTCGAAGTTATTTGACAAGCATTATTAATTCCATGCCATCAATACTTGTTGGAATAGATATCAATCATAAAATAATATTGTTTAACAAGCAGGCTGAAGAAAAAACCGGATTATCTGCGAAAGATGCTGAAGGACAAGATTTGTACACTGCTTTACCAAGGTTAAAAAAACATTATGACAAAATCCAAACTGCAATAAACGAGCAGAAAGTTCAGGAACATTTAAAAACACCTTATAAAATTGATAATGAATTCTTTTATGAAGATATTGTCATATATCCATTGATTACCGGTAAAGCTCAGGGCGCTGTAATCCGGGTTGATGATGTAACAAATCAGGTCAAGGTCGAATCAATTTTAATTCAAACAGAAAAGATGATTTCTGTTGGTGGTCTTGCAGCAGGTATGGCACATGAGATAAATAATCCCCTTGCCGGAATGATGCAAAACGCACAAGTTGTCTATAATCGGCTTACAAAAAATTTTTCGGCAAATGAAGAAGCAGCTTTAGCTGCCGGAACAACAATGGATAGTATTAAATCTTATATAAAAGGCAGGAATATTTTAGATCATATTGAGAAAATAAATCAAGCAGGAATACAGGCTGCGAATATTGTGGCAAACATGCTTAGTTTTGCAAAGAAAGGTGGCTCTGGAAAATCATTGCAAAGCCTTAGTGAACAAGTGGATAAAACTATTGAGCTTGCCCAGACCGATTATGAGTTAAAAAAAGAATGTGATTTTAAAAATGTGGAGATATTTAGAGAATACGACCCTGCTTTACCGATGGTTCTTTGTGAAGGAAGCAAAATTCAACAGGTAGTTTTTAATATTTTAAAAAATAGCGCCCAGGCATTTGTCAGTGATAAAGTAAATTGTGGGGGTTTAAAAATTACCATAAGACTTTATCAATCTTCCAGCATGGCATGTCTGGAGATCGAGGATAATGGACCGGGAATGGATGAAACAATACTTAATCGTGTTTTTGAACCATTTTTTACCACAAAAGAACAGGATAAAGGAACAGGACTCGGGCTTTCTATCTCCTATTTTATTATTACAGAAGATCATTCAGGAGAAATGTCAGTGAAATCAGAATTTGGAAAAGGAACACTGTTTATTATTAAGCTTCCTGTTAAAGGCTTAACATAAAATAAATAGATATTTTTTAAAATAGACTTTTATTAAAAACTCTGCTACAAAATCTATTTTATTATATAAATATTGGGAATGATTACAATATGGAAATTTTAACGTACCCGTCAAAACTGGCTGAGAAAAGAGTTCTTGCGACAATAGAGCGAGGACTCGGATTTACTGACGAAGATTATAAGAATGTTAATGCTTACATTGAGTCTGTAAAGACAGAAGGGGACAAGGCTGTTTGTTATTATACAAATCAATTTGACTCAAAGTACGTAACAGAAAAATCCTTAAAAGTTTCAGACAATGAATTTAAAGAAGCCTGCCAAAATCTTGATAAGAAATTTTTAAAGGCTCTTGACAGAGCTGTTGTGCAAATTGAATCCTTTCATTTAA
The DNA here is from genome assembly GCA_021107575.1 of Desulfobacteraceae bacterium. Lineage (GTDB taxonomy): Bacteria > Desulfobacterota > Desulfobacteria > Desulfobacterales > Desulfobacteraceae > JAIOSM01. The sequence goes on from JAIOSM010000347.1 coordinate 4,622, forward strand.
AGCAGAATCAGAACTCCTGGATTGATACTCCAAGAGAAGGTGTAATGCTGGGGCAATTGGTAAAACCTGTTGATGCCGCAGGCATTTATGCACCAGGAGGCAAGGGAGGGAAAACACCTTTAGTCTCTTCTGTATTAATGGGAGGGGTCCCTGCAAAAGTAGCAGGAGTAGAATCAATATCATTAATGACTCCACCCATGGAAAATGGAAAAATTAACCCTTATATACTTGCCACAGCTCAAAGAGTTGGCATTGATAATGTTTATAAGGCAGGAAGTGCGTGGGCTATTGCAGCCCTTGCCTATGGTACTGAAACAATTCCAAAAGTGGATGTGATAGTGGGGCCCGGGAACGTGTATGTAACACTTGCTAAAAAGATTGTATCAGGCACAGTGGGGATTGATATGATTGCAGGGCCAAGTGAGATTTTAATTATTGCAGATAAAAACGCAGATCCAAATTGTATTGCAGCAGACCTTCTATCCCAGGCTGAGCACGATATTCAGGCTTCTGCAATTCTTGTGACTGATTCTGAAGACGTGGCAAAAAAGGCTCTCGTCTGTGTAGAAGCACAACTTGAAAAGCTTTCAAGAAAAGATATTGCTTCAAAATCAATTCAGGATTTTGGTGCTATTATAATAGTTCCTGATATTGATACAGCAATAGTACTTTCCAACCGGCTTGCCCCTGAGCATCTTGAGTTATTAGTAAAAAGTCCTTTTGAATATATGGAAAAGATTAGAAATGCCGGAGCAATATTTTTGGGTCCCTATAGTCCCGAACCTATGGGTGATTATATTGCAGGGCCAAATCATGTATTACCGACTGCGGGAACTGCAAGATTCTCATCAGCTCTTTCTGTAGAAAATTTTACTAAAAAAACAAGCCTTATACAGTATTCAAAACAAGCCTTTGAAAAAGAAGCAGATGATGTAATCGCTCTTGCCGAAGTCGAAGGGCTTGATGGCCATGCAAACTCCATAAAGGTCAGAAGGTAACCATAGATTAGCTACTGATTTCCAAACCCATTTTGTTCCCCGCAATCAGGGCATTGCCATGTTATTCCATTACATGTCATTCCCCACTGATTTTCATACATGCACTCCTGGCAAATTGCAAATCCACACCTGCAATTCCAGCAAAACATAAAGGTTTTGCCACAGCAATGGCATACTTTGGATTGTTTTTCCCTTCTCTTTTTTGTTCTGGCCCTCATCCTCTTTGTCATAATGAAATAAAACAATGACGTAACATTGAAGAATCAGTGTCAGATTTGCTGATCCAGGTAAGTATATAGAAAAATATTGATTTTGATATTCGGTCCTTTTGCCTACAGATCTTCAAGTAGAGCTGCTTTTTTGTTGTCATATTCTTCTTGAGTTATCAAATCCTGCTTTAACAGCCTTTTCAGTAGTAACAATTTTTCTTCGAAACCGGTAGTGACATCTTGATATTTTGTTTCAGGTTGGGAAATTTCAGGTCCGGTCCTGTTTTTACTGTTAAAGGATACTTTTGTTATTGTTCTTGAGTTCATCCAGTAAACCCAAACATTTTTGTCAAGGCTGCGAGTTGTACGTTCCGTAGGATAGCCATAACAGACGAGTACTGCTTCTTTACTCATTCCATCTACTATCTCTCCTTTTTTAATTGCATCTATTTCAGTTTGAGTCATGCCTGATGTTAGTTCTTCAAAATTTTTTGTTGTAAACGTATAGTTCATATAGTCTTTAATAGTTTTTTTAGGATGATACCGTAAAATAAAATGAATCCTATGCCTTCTATTGTCAGACAAAGTTCTAAAAGAAACATTCTGGGGATGAAGTGTATTATTATTAGCAGGCTGATTATCAATAATTGCGGGCTGATTTTTGATTTCAGTTCCGGCAGGTATCATGGTTCTGCCACCCTTAAAGTTTATGAAGGCATTATTATATCCGCTCCATTTCCAGACATTGTACGCAGTATACAGTTTGTCTTTAGCATTGCAATGAACAGTGGCAACAATTAGAATAATAAATATGGCTGATATTATTTTTAAAATGTGTTTCATATTTTTCACCTCAAGGTTGAATTTTATAAAAATTATCTTTAGAAGACTTCTTTTACGATTACGATAGAAGTTAGTTTTTGTCAAGCAAATATATATCGTATTTTAAAACAGGAATGCGGCAGATTGTCATGCTTTCTTTATTCTAATATGAAAAGTTGAAGTTTGATTTTGTTGCTCTCTTGGGGTAGTATCCGTTTAAAAGGTATAAAACTAAGGAGCACATAAAAAGTGGACAAAAAGGAAATATATCTAATAGACGGTAGTGCATATCTTCACCGTGCATTTCATGCAATAAAGAATTTATCCACCTCAGCAGGGCATCCTACCAATGCAACTTTTGGCTTTACAAAGATGCTTTTAAAACTCTTAAGGGAGAAACAACCTGAATTCGCAGTCATGTTTTTTGATGTAAAAGGGCCGACTTTTAGGCACAAAATGTATAATGAGTATAAGGCAAACAGACCCCCCATGGAAGAGATTATGGCAATCCAGTTACCGGATTTAAAAAAGGTTGTAATTGCTTTAAATATTGAAATTGTTGAAAAACGGGGATTTGAACCGGATGATCTTATTGGCACATATGCAGGGTTTGCTCAGGAACAAGGGTTTAAAATTATAATGGTGACAGTAGATAAAGATTTTATACAGCTTATTACAAAGGATTGTCTGCTTTGGGATCCCATGAAGGATAAAACAATAGATATTGCAAGGGTTAAAACTGATTTTGATATAACTCCGATAGAATTTATTGACATGTTAGGGCTTGCAGGTGACAAGTCAGATAATATTCCTGGAGTGCCGGGAGTTGGACCAAAAACAGCTATAAGCCTTATTGCAGAATATAAGTCCATGGAAAATGTGTATGCAAACATCGATAATTTAAAAAAGAAAAAAAAGCTTTATCAAAATTTATTGGAAAATAAAGAAAAAGCCTTTTTAAGCAAAGATCTTGTAACCATTGATCGGTTTGCTGCGGAAGAAGTAGATATTAATGAATTCAAAGTTGTTACTCCGGATAAAGAAAAATCGTCTTCTCTTTTTAGAGAGTTTGAGTTCAAGTCTCTTGCAATAGAATACGCAGGAGCTCAAGATTTATCTAAAAAGGATTATAAGCTTCTTACAAAGATAGAAGATATAGAAAATCTTGTAAAAGATCTGACAAAAGCTAAGGTCTTTGCAATTGATACTGAAACAACTTCTAAAATTCCCATGTTGGCAGAGCTTGTCGGACTTTCTTTTTCATATAAAAAGGATCAGGGCTTTTATATCCCCGTGGGTCATACTGATTTAGGTGAGTATGAACAGCCGGATAAAAACAGAGTCCTTCAAATATTTAAACCACTTTTAGAAAACCCTGAAATAAAAAAAGTCGGACAGAATATTAAATATGATTATATTGTGCTTGCTAAATGTGGCATCAGACTTGAAGGTATTATTTTTGATACAATGATAGGATCATACCTTTTAAATCCTTCAAATAGAGGACACAGCCTTGATCAAATAGCAATGAACCTTTTTGGACATAAAACTATATCCTATGAGGATGTTACAGGAAAAGGGAAAGATCAGAAAGGCTTTGAAGACATTGCAATATCAGAAGCTGTGAATTATGCATCAGAAGATGCGGATATTACATTTATGGCATATAAGCAACTCCTGCAGGATATTAAGGATTTTAATCTTTATGACCTTATGATGAAAATTGAGATGCCTCTTGTTACTGTCCTTGCTGCAATGGAAATGGAAGGAATAAAGATTGATAGAGAACAACTCAATTTACTTTCTAAGACCTTTGAACAGGAACTTGATATTCTTGAACAGAAAATCTACTCTCTGTCAGGTCAGATCTTTAATATAAAGTCATCCCAGCAGCTTGGAAAAATTCTTTTTGAAGATTTAAACCTTCCGGTCATTAAAAAGACTAAAAAGACCAAGGGATATTCCACTGATGTTGAGGTTTTAACCATTTTGTCCCAGAAGCATGAGCTTCCTGCAAAAGTGTTAAGATATAGAAGTCTTGCAAAACTTAAATCAACATATGTTGATGCATTAAGCAAGCTTGCTGATCCTGAAACAGATCGGGTCCATACTTCTTTTAATCAGACAATAACAGCAACAGGCAGGTTGAGCAGTTCCAAGCCAAATCTTCAGAACATACCAATTAGAACAGAAGATGGAAGGAGAATCAGGGAAGCTTTTATTCCGGAACAGAGTTTTTCTCTTGTTTCCGCAGATTATTCCCAGATAGAGCTTCGTATCCTGGCTCATTGTGCTGAAGATGAACTTTTAATCAAAGCCTTTCAGAATAATGAAGATATTCATACCAGAACTGCAATGGAGGTCTTTGATGTTATTCCTGAATTTGTAACAAATGATTTAAGGAGCCAGGCCAAAGCAATAAATTTTGGGATAGTGTATGGAATGAGCGCTTATGGTCTTTCTAAAGAGCTTGATATCTCAAGGAAAATGGCACAGAATTATATTGATAATTATTTTAAAAGATATGCAGGCGTAAAACGCTTTATTGATTCTACAATAAAAGAGGTAGAAGTAAATCAGGAGGTAGAAACTCTTTTTGGCAGAAAACGAAAAGTAAGTGAAATAAATTCTTCCAATATAAACATAAAGAAATTCGGTCAGAGAGTTGCCATTAACACTCCGATTCAGGGAAGCGCCGCTGACCTTATCAAACTTGCCATGATAGAAATAAGCAGAGCTTTAACAGCAAACAATCTTAAGTCAAAAATGCTTTTATCTGTGCATGATGAAATTATTTTTGAAGTTCCAAAGAATGAAGAAGGAGCTCTTTCAAAACTTGCAAAACATGTAATGGAAAATCTGTACGAGCTGAAAGTTCCTCTTGTTGTAAATATCGGGTCAGGCAAAAATTGGGCAGAGGCGCATTAAGAGAACTTTTATTATTCAGTTGCCGGAGTAAAAGTTCTGGCTGCAAGTTCCTTGTTGAGCATCAAAAGACCATTGCCTTGTCCATCGATCAGCTTCAACTTACTGACAATGCTCTCCATTGAGTCCTCTTCTTCGACCTGCTCATCTACAAACCAGTTGAGAAAGCTTTTTGCGGCATGATCATTTTCAGGAATAGCAAGATCCATTAAATCGTTGATTAGTTTTGTTACAAACTGCTCATGCTCATATGCCAGTTGAAATACTTCCAGGGAAGATGCAAATTCAGTTTTTGGAGTGTCAATCTGTGATAGTATAACCCGACCGCCCCGTTCATTTACAAAACGATACATTTTCATGGCATGAAACCGTTCTTCTTCTGCCTGGACCAAAAAAAAGTTTTCAAATCCATCTAAACCCACAGAATTGAAATATGATGCCATTGACAGATAATAATATTCAGAAAATAATTCTTTATTAATTTGCTCATTGATTGCGGTCTCTAATTTTTGTGAAATCATGGTGTCTCCTATGATTAATTAATTACTTTTAGCATTAGTGGTAGAGCAGCCATTGTGCCGATAGTGCTTCCAATATTTGTAAATACAACTACCAATAAAATTCTGATTACACTGTTTCTCTAAAAGCCTTTGATGGAAAGTATGTCTTCAGAGATCGCTTCAAAATCTTTGACTTTAGGTTTTCTGGTAAAGGTTTCTACAAGCCCTGAAACCCATCCTGCTGCGATCATGGGGTTAAGTGATGTAAGAGGAGCTGCAAGAATTGCAGAAAGAATGGTATATGGGTGAGCAAGGGCGGCAATTGCACCTAATCCTGCAAAGAGACCATTGGCAGCAATCCAGAACCATATCATGCTGGTTCCTGCGCTTTTACCGCCCATTGAAAAACCTATTGCAAAAAGAACAAGAACTACTGCCGGAATCAGCCATTTTATTATTTTTCCTGCTTTCCCTGCCGGTGGAAGAATGTTTAATTCGTCAAGGCTTTTACCAGTGTTATCAGCAATATATTTTTTTATGCCGGGAACATGTCCTGCACCCACAACCGCAATAATGTTATTCCCCGGAGCAGTTTTGATTTTTTCAGCAAGATACATGTCTCTTTCATTAATAAGAATTCTTTCTATTTCAGGGTGAGACTTTTTTACATCGGTCAGGATGCTTTTTAATATATCCTCCTGCTTCATCTTTTCTATTTCTTCTTCTGTAATATCATCAGATGACCCAAGGGATAATAATAGCTGGAATATAAGCTTTAATTTTTTAAAGAGCCCCATGCCTCTCCAGACACGGGCTAAGGTGATTTGAATGTCGCGGTCAGCAGGAATTATAGCAGCTTCTATCT
>JAIOSM010000281.1 GCA_021107575.1 Desulfobacteraceae bacterium
AAGCAGCTCTTATCAAAACATTTGCTTTACTAATTTTGTAAACTCTTGCCTTAAGCACTTTTATTGGCTCAATCGCACTTTTAAGATTAGAAGCTTTTTGTAAAAACTTTGCTACTAACTTTTCTGTATTTGATATCATTTTTTTTCACACATCACCTTAAGGATTGTAGCGACAAATAATTATATTATTCTGTATAACCTTCAAATGAATAAATATTTGATTAATTTGATCATGTCAAGGATGAATGATCTCTCTGTATTATATCACCCTGTTTGATAGAGCTGTGAAGGGCTTTTTGTAGCGCATCTTTTAAACTTTTTTGTATTTTAAAAATTTAAAACCTAAGCGAAAAAAGTCCCTTAAAGCTCTATCTTGAAAACAAATATTACAAATTGACAATGCCACAAGCCATACAGCAAATATTCAAAAATATTTTATCCGGTTGACAATTTTTATATAATATCTATCCTATTATATACCCTACCGAGGTATAGTATTAATTGATTGATTAAACAGATTTAAAAGGAAATGAATTCAATGATTAATGAGGAAGCAAAAAAAAACGCTCTTACCAGATTAAAAAAAATAGAAGGGCAGATCCGGGGCATAGGCAGAATGGTTGAGAATGAAAAATATTGTATTGATATTGTCAATCAGGTCACAGCTGCTGAAAAAGCCCTGCACGGTGTTGCAAAAATTATTATGAAGCGTCATGTGGAATCATGTGTGACCAGTGCCATTGTAAAAGGTGAAGGTCAAAACAAAATTGATGAGCTCATTGAGACAATCTTTAAATTCTCTAATAAATAGAGGAGTAAACAAATGAAAAAAACATTAAGTGTTGAGGGGATGACATGTATGCATTGTTCAGGTCGTGTAAAAAAATATCTTGAATCAAATAGTGGTATTTCAAATATTACGGTAGACCTTGGGAACAAGGAAGCCGCCTTTACGTGCGACAACACTGTTAATCTGGATACTGTAATAAAAGATATTACTGAGCTTGGGTATACGGCCAAAGAACGATAGTCAACTTACAATATAATTAAGCTGTTAAATTGTCAAAAAAGAGGATGCCGGCATGATCAAAGGAAAAGAGCATAAAGATAATCAGGAGGTCTCCGAGGTATCATTTAATATTGAGGGTATGAGCTGCGCCAATTGCGCCCTTGCCATTGAAAAGGCCTTTAACAAGGCAGATGGAATTAAACACACGTCCATTAATCTTCCCCTTGAGAAAGGATTTATTCAATATGATAAGTCAATCCTTGATGAGGAGGAAGTACTGGATATTGTCACCCAGGCAGGGTATACGGCTCTTAAAGAAAAAGAATCTGATTCTGATGTTGCAAAAAAAGAAAAATTCAGATTTCTTTTTGCCCTGTGTCTGACTGTTCCCATGGTCATTATCATGCAGTCAAAGGTTTTCTCCATGGTATGGACTAATTATATCATGTTTATTCTGGCAACTCTGGTACAGTTTGTTTCAGGTCGTGCCTTTTATGAAGGGGCTTATTATTCACTGAAAAACAGAACAGCCAATATGGATGTTCTTATTTCTTTGGGAATCTCTGCTGCATATTTTTACAGTGTTTTTTCCCTGTTTTTTCTTGATGCTGCCAAACATACATTTTTTGACTCATCTGCCATGCTGATCACCTTTATCATGATCGGTAAAATGCTTGAAGCAAGGGCAAAAGGCAAAACTTCCCTGGCTCTTAAAAACCTTCTGGCGCTTAATGCAGATACAGCAAGGATTATTAGAGAAGGCAAGGAAGAGATTGTTGCCGCATCCATTATTGAAATAGGAGATATTGTCAAAGTACTGCCCGGAGAAAGTATCCCCGTGGATGGTAAAATTATTGAGGGAAGCTCTACAATTGATGAGTCCATGCTGACCGGGGAGCCGCTTCCTGTTGAAAAAGCAAAAGGGTCTACCGTGACCGGAGCTACCATTAACCAGTCAGGTGTTATCACGGTAAAAACTCTTAAAGTCGGCAATGATACTGTTCTTGCAAATATTATTAAAATGGTTGAAGATGCCCAGGCAGATAAAGCTCCCATCCAAAGACTTGCAGATACAATTTCCAATTATTTTGTTCCCGCAGTTGTTTTAGCAAGCATAGTGACCTTTTGTATCTGGTATTTTTATGCAGATTTGACAATTCCTCAAGAGACAGACCGCTTTTTGTTTTCCTTTGAGGTGATGATTGCAGTCCTTGTTATAGCCTGCCCGTGCGCCCTTGGTCTTGCTACTCCTACAGCGATTATGGTGGGAAGCGGTGTGGGCCTGAACCGCGGAATTTTATTTAAAAAAGGCTCTGTTCTGGAAAATATTTCAAAACTTGATATTGTCCTTTTTGATAAAACCGGAACCATTACAAAAGGAAAACCTGAAGTCACAGGCACTTATCCCATACCTGACTTAACAGAAGAGGAATTTTTAAAGATTGCTGCAAGTGCTGAAGTAAATTCCTCTCATCCTTTAGCCATAGCTGTGGTAAATAAGGCAAAAGCATCAGGAATCTCCATTGAAAAAACAATAGACTCAAAGGAAATAAGCGGGTTTGGAATCAAGTGCACTCTGAACGGACAATCGCTTAAAGCCGGCAATTATAAGCTGGTCAAAGATGATATGCTTAACAAAAAAATAAACGATTTTGCACTGAAACTCACCGACCTTGGGGAAACAACCATCTATATCTCTCTGGATAGAAAAATAGCAGGCATACTGACACTTTCAGATGTTATCAAAAGCGATTCAAAAGAAGCTGTACAAATGCTTCATAAATCAGGGATAAAGACCGCCCTTATTTCCGGGGATAATTATATGGCGGCAAAAGCCGTTGCTGCAGAAGTCGGCATTGAGGATGTTGAAGCTGAAGTCCTGCCGGAAGACAAAATCAATATTGTAAAAAAATGGCAGGGACAAGGTCTAAAAGTCGGTATGGTTGGCGACGGCATTAATGATGCCCCTGCCCTTGCCCAGGCTGATATCGGCATTGCCATCGGATCAGGCACAGACGTTGCTAAAGAAACCGGCGATGTGGTCCTGATAAAAAACAACCTGCTGGATGTAGACCGATCAATACGGTTGGGCAAAAAAACATTACAAACCATAAAACTCAACTTTTTCTGGGCTTTTTTCTATAACCTGTTAATGATTCCAATTGCAGCAGGCATACTTTATCCTTCTTATGGCATTGTTTTAAAACCTGAGTTTGCAAGTATTGCCATGTGGCTTTCATCATTATCTGTTGTTGGCAATTCATTGCTGTTAAAGCGGTATGAAAAAAAGCTTAATTAACATTAAGCGAAATTGGCTTAAAACATGCAGGTGATAAAAGCATGGATAGCTTAAAACATAAATTAGATTCGATCTATTCAAAATATAATAAAAGGGAATATGTAAACCCTGATCCCCTTTTGTTCCTGTATGACTATCCTGAAAAGGAAAACCGGGAGATTGCAGGTTTTATAGCTGCATGTTGCGCCTATGGACGCGTTGAGATGATCATGAAAACAGTGGGCCATATCCTGAAAAAACTTCAGCCTTGTCCCTTTGACTATCTCATGAACCGGGCCCGAAAAGATATTGCAAATGATTTTAAGGGATTCCAATATCGTTTTGCAAAAGAGGCTCACCTTACCAGCCTTTTATGGGGTATCAGAGAGGTTTTGAATCGCTTTTCTTCCCTTGAAAACTGCTTCTATGCCGGCTGGTCACATAATGATGAGACAGTTTTGCAGGGACTTACTTTTCTTTCTGAACAAATCTCAGAAAATAGAAGCCCTGGACATCTTCTTGCCGACCCCAAAAAAAAGAGTGCCTGTAAAAGGAGTCACCTTTTTCTGCGGTGGATGGTACGAAAGGACCTTGTCGATCCCGGAGGATGGGAAAAAGCTGACCCGTCTCAACTGATTGTTCCCCTTGATACACATATGTATAAGACAGGCATTATGCTTGGATTTACCAAAAGAAAAAGCCAGGATATCAAAACAGCACTTGAAATCACTCAGGGGTTTAGAGCTATTTTACCCGATGATCCGGTCAAATATGACTTTTGTCTTACCAGATTTGGTATCCGAAAGGATTTAAGCATAGATCACTTGAAAAAAAGGATAATAAAATGAAAAATTCAGCATATAAGTTGCCACCACTTCTCAGCGGGATACTGATTAGACGTTACAAACGATTCCTTGCAGATGTCCAGCTTATTGAAACCGGTAAAAATGTAACTGCCCATTGCCCTAACTCAGGGTCCATGAAAGGATGCGCCGAACCTGGATCACAGGTTTTCCTGTCCGAGAGCAATAACCCCAAAAGAAAACTGAAATATACATGGGAGTTGATTAAAGCACCCGGAACAATGATCGGTATAAATACCCAGGTGCCAAATAAGCTTGTTAAACAAGCTATTGAAAATAATTTAATAGAAGAATTATCCGGCTATGACAAAGTTAAAGCCGAAATAAAAACCAGTGAACATACAAGGCTTGATTTGCTCTTAGAGAAAACAAATGGGGAAAAATGCTATGTTGAAATAAAAAACTGCACCCTTGTTGAAAACAAAGTAGCAATGTTTCCCGATGCCGTGACAATCAGAGGGCAGAAACACCTTGATGAACTTGAATATCTGGTTTCTCAAGGTCACAGAGGAGTCATGTTTTACTTAATTCAGCGCATGGACGCCACAAGTTTTAAACCTGCAGACACAATTGACAAAACTTATGCTGAAAAACTAAAAAGAGCAGCGAAAAATGGGGTAGAAATAATTATAAGAGACACTATTATTGGTAAAAAAATGATCTCAATTGGCAAATCAATTCCTTTCCGTATTTTTTAAAAAAAGGAAAAAAACATTAATATGATAAAACCACATTTTAGAAAAATAAAAAAACAAGTTGGACAGATTCTTTTATCAGAGAACAGGGAAGATGCTTTTGATCAGCTAAGGCAAATTCCGGAACAGGTACTTGCAGGTCCTTTGTTTTCTCATTTTTACAGTCTGGATGATTTAATAAGATTCCGGAGCAGTGCTGCCATGGGCGATCTTACCCAAAGGCTTGTAAAAAAGAAAATTGAGGATGCAAGAATAATATTAAGAAGACTTATGTGGAACCTTAATGATGAATCAGGTGGTATTGGCTGGGGATCTGTTGAAGCCATGGGAGAAATATTAAAGCGCAATAAGACCCTTGCAAAAGAATATGAAAAAATCCTTTTTTCTTATATTGATCCTCAAGGCAATTTTCTTGAACATGAAATGCTTCAAAGGGGTTCATTATGGGGAGTTGGTACTTATCTTGAAACTTATGCCAGTCCAAACAAAGCTGTAATAGAAACACTCCTGCCTTTTTTAGATTCAAACGATCCTGTAAAAATTGGGTATGCAGTAAGAGCTCTTTTAAATATGAGTCATAAAAATAACAGCCTTAT
>JAIOSM010000081.1 GCA_021107575.1 Desulfobacteraceae bacterium
AGGGAGATAGTCGCATTTTGAAGACTTCCCTTTGGCAGTCCTAATTTAAGTATTTTTTCCATTATTAATATACACCTTTATTTGTACACATTGGCAGGGTCAAATATCCTTTCTTCAACTATTTTCAACAATCCATTATCATCTACTTTTCTAAAAAAGCAGCTCTTATAACCAAGATGGCAGGCAGCCCCACCTTTTTGTTCAACTTTTATAAGAATACTGTCATTATCACAGTCAATTCTTATCTCTTTTACAAATTGCATATTACCTGAAGTTTCTCCTTTTTTCCAGAGTGTCTCCCTTGATCTGCTAAAGTAAGTTGCCCTGCCTGATTTGAGAGTTTCCTGAAAAGCCTCTTTGTTCATATATGCCAGCATCAAAACTTCATTAGTTCCATATTCCTGGGTAATAACAGGAAGAAGGCCTTTGCCTTTATCGAAATCAGGTTGTACATCAGATTGTACCATTGTTGCAATCTCCTTTTAAATCCAATGAGTTAAAGCCTGTATAACTAACTTTTTTAATGGATTTTGTCAATTAATTTTTTTATTGCGCTGAATATTTGCTACAAGAAATTTTAGTTTCCACATAACATATTTTGATGCATTGATTTGACCCATACTGTGCCTGGTTGTCTGTAATACAGCCGAGATTTGATAATTTTAAATTCTATGGATAATCATTTGTTAGCATCTGGATCTTCAATCAGGGTTAAAGAAATTTCATTAAGGTTACAATTTGTATTCTTAATGACTGAATGGTATTTGATTATCAAGAAGAGGATAATAAGGATGCAGCACAACCACATCACAATTGTTTTATCGGATACCCCCTGAATTTTTCTTTTTTTTAAGATTTTCACGCTCTTCATCTGTAAGGATAATACCTCCACCCAATGCAGTTCTGTCTCCTCCTCCTATATAGCTTGGACCTGTATTATGTTTTCCACCTCTAAAACCGGAAAAAAACCATGAGAATGCACGGCTTCCAGCAAGACTAGTGGCAAAGCCAATGAGACAGGTGAGTAAAAATTGAAAAACTGTGAAATTATAAAAAAGAAAAAAAAGAACAATCGTTAAAATACATCCGGCAATCGTGCCAATTAATGGTTTTTTTAGCCCGGCTATACCTGAAACAAAAAAAACAATAAGAATTATTGTAGTCACTTGGATTACCCCTTCCTAAATTAGATATCCATATTTACTTGACATATCAAGAGTTTATTTAGATACATTATAATATCTGCCCGCAGTTAATAGCCAACTTTCTCAATATTTTATATCAAAGGAAACTATAGATGTAAATAAAAGCAAACTGGTACCTTTCAGAATAATTGTTGTTATGAATTTGTGAAATATTTATATTATAAAGAATACTGTAGAAATGGTTAAAGCGAGACTTTCTATGAAATATCGTTGAATGAATTGTTCTGTTATGTGTAATCTCTTCGGCTCTGGTGAGGTTGACAAAAGGCAAAAAAGCGTTTACTTATCCTTAATTATGCACTGCAGGTGAATATCATCTATGTTGTGATAGAAGATACTGAATATACTTATGATCAAATAAAATCAGAGTTTGGAGTAGATGTTGCTGAGGGCGTAAATGCTTTAACTAAGGATAAATCTCTGTCTATTAAACTTGAACAGATGGAAAACTCACTCGAGCGGATAAAACAACAGCCTGTTGAAATCTGGCTGGTAAAACTTGCAGATAGGATTACCAATCTTTCAGCACCTCCTTTTTACCGGAACCGTGATAAGATGGTCAAATACCAGAATGAGGCGAGACTTATACTTGAAAAGTTAGGTAGTTCAAATGAGCTGCTGGCAGCCAGACTTGCCAGTAGAATTAATTCTTATCAAGCATTCATAGATCAGGTGTAACAAACATATCAAGAGGTTATTATTAGTATTTCAATAAATTATGTAGTAGTTGCTATTATTTTTGGCTTAGTATTAATTGGGATCATTCTGAGCTTCATTTTCTGGCCTGATGGTTATAAGGCCACCCCTCAAGGGAGAAAGGAGATCACTCAGCTTATTAATCTATACTATAAGGAATATAATGCAGGAAACATTGAGGCGGTTAAGGCGCTTTATGCCCCGGAAAAATTCCGTAGCGACTATGGAACCGATAAATACGCAGCTAAGAATCAAGAAGAGCGAATAAGACATAATATTCTTGATATATTCGAACAAGATCATTTCGGGTTTGTATACATTGAGACAGCGTTCTATAATGACAATGAAACGCGTACTAAGATTGAAGCAAAGCTCTTTTATTATCGTGCCACGTGGAGGATTCTGACGATCGGGACAGATGAATACACAAAAAGGAACTGAGGTGTGAGAAAAACAGTCATACCACTTTTACTGATGTGTTCAATTTTTTTAATTATGCATGCTGTAAGCGGGGACTAAAGGAATAAAAATGTCAGAGATAGAGATTGCCAGTAAAAAAGGAGATATTTCAGACTATGTTGATGCGAGCATTACTAAAGAGGGTGACTTGCGCTTGACCCGAAACTCATTCGGTCCGGGAGAAATTGAAGCAGAAATCATTGCAAAAATTGCCAAGGATGACAAAGATCTCCTGCTCCTGGAACTTTTAAAGAAACTCTACTCTGGCAACACGTCTGCAGTTGATGACTTTACCGTATTTGCCAGATCAAAAGGCATCCCTGTTAGTCGTTTCCGTTGGCCATAAGCCTATCGCGGGGTCAATACTGAAAAAGTATTTTATCACCTGAAATTATAGGATATTTTTATCAAGAATATTTCCTAACATCATAGTTCTTGGGCATAAAAAAGGCATGGCCAGAAAAGCAGAAGCTTTATCAGGCAATGCCTTTTTATATTTAATAATCTGGAATAACTTCAACTCTGGTGAAAGTATTATTTCCTTCATTTGACTCTGCAATTGTGTTTGTAGAATCAATCACTGCTCTACAGGCATAACGTCCTCCAGATGGAAAAATATAGCTTGTGCCCACCATGGATCGACTTTTCCCAGGGTTTACAGGATCATATGCATTATGGACATCATGAAAAGCAGTTTGCTCAACACTGCTGTCATCAAGATCAACTGTAGCTACTAAAGAACCGTTTACATAGACTTTAAGTTTAGCATTTGTTCCCAAAGGTATTGCAGAAGGTCCTAAATTATTAATTGTTACTAGTAATTTTGGAACCAGTGGTTGACCAGGAGCTGCACCACTGTATGCAAAACCTGTTACAACAAGATCTGGCAAACTCTGTGTTGCCTGGCCGACTTTTATCCTGCAAAAGGCTACATTATTTTGTTCATTTATTTCTGTGACCTTATTTCCGGCATCAACAACAGCTGCAAGATAGTAGACGCCAGGTGGAGTATCAACTGGAATTTGATTATTACCATTAAGTTTTACATTAACTACTCCTGGACCGGTAAAAGAGATGAACTCACGCCCGCCTTTTAATAGAACATTATTAGAATAGTTTGGTGAGTAGATAGCATATGGTGCGGGCATCGGATATGTTGGGTTTGATGTCAGGATGATATCAACTGCAACATCATTAATGGCATTTGCGAATGTACTTTTTGCCAGAACCTGAAATCCTGAGCCAAGATTCTGTCCGGCTGCGATACTACCTGGACAATGTTTAATTTCAACACTCAAATCTCCTCGGTTTACAATATCTTTACAACCTAATCGAACTGTTTTTTTATTATTATTCTCATTAGACTCTTTTACAGCATTATTTCCATCAACTTCAACTTTAACTGAGTGTGTACCTGGTCCAAGATTAAGGTTGGCAGCACCGGGAAACCAGATATGACTGACTGAAGCTCCAGGTGTTTTTAATTTTTCTGCGGGGTCAATTGCACCAAGCCTTATGCCACCCCAGGGAACGTTGTTTTTATACATCTGGACTGCAGTACCTTTAGTCATATGATAACCAATATCAGGAACACCTGCACGACTAATATTTTTTATTGTTACTTTTATTTTACAGTCTTTTATAAGTACTATGTTACTGACAATAAGATCTGGCAGGAACAGCTTTTTGGCAGGCACTGTTTTTTTTGAACTTTTTTTTTCTACAATGCTCTTTGTTGATTTTTGCGCCCAGACAGGCGTATTGAGATTAATCAATGATACAATAATCGCTAAACTAAAAACCATTAATATTACAACTGTTTTTTTCATCTTTTTTCCCCTCTTTTTTAATTTGTACCTACTATTGAATTATTTTTAAACTCAATAAATCTGTGCTTCATTAATAAAGTGTGTGTTAATTTGAAAAAGGTTCAAAAAACTTTGTAATTATTTATATTTAGTAGGCAGGTATTTGTTTTTTGTCAACTTTTTTTAATTTTTAGGAGATCCCATTTTTTTATAAAATTACATCATTTTACAATAAAAATATTCATCAAATTTAATGAGTATCTCTTAAATTTAGATAAGCTAAAAAGTTATGAATTCTTGCATTGACCATGGAATTTTCCTTGACTTATTCCCAGTTATATATGAAACAGAATAAATGTTAAACAAGGAGTTATCATGTGTTTAATCCTTTTTGGATATAAGGTTTCAGAAAAGTATCCTCTGGTTTTAGCAGCCAACAGGGATGAATTCTATCAAAGGCCCACAGCTCCGATGCATTTTTGGGAGGACAGACCTTCTATTCTTGCTGGTAAAGATCTTGAACAGGGTGGTACATGGTTTGGTGTCTCAAAAAACGGCAAATTTGCAGCACTCACTAACTACCGTGACCCTTCCGGCATAAGGCAAAAAGCTCCTTCAAGGGGTGAAATTATTGTGGATTATCTTCAATCCAATGAACCTGAAAGTGAATATTTCAAGAGTTTCAGGCAAAAGGCTGAAACCTATAACGGGTTTAATCTTATTTTTGGAAATATGGAAAATCTTTACTGGTTTTCTAATTTAAAAGATTCTCCTGAAAAAATTAAACCAGGAATACACGGGATTTCCAACCATTTCCTGGATACTCCCTGGCCCAAAGTGGAGTCAGGCAAGAAAGCATTGGAAAAAATCATTAATGAAAAAATCAGTTTCCTGAATCTTTTTCCCATATTAACTGATCAATCCGTGCCTGATGAAATTTTACTCCCAGACACAGGTGTTGGGTTAGAAATGGAAAAGATTTTATCTCCTTTGTTTATCCAAAGTGATATTTACGGTACAAGATCCTCCACTGTTATGATAGCAGACGGAGAAGGGAATTTAGATGTCTCGGAAAGGACATACAGCCCTGGGAATAAAAATGATTATACTAACCAGAGCTTTATAGTAAAAACTGGCTGGTTGTTAAAAAAGCCGGTGAAATAATGGATATCCAAGTTCATCCCCATGAACTTAGAAGACACGCTCCTGTCTATCATCCTATCAGGCATGTCTCTTGAAATTGTCAGTAAGATTCTGTTACGCCATTTGAACTTATCTACTACCTAAAGATACCATGAAAAAATTAGTGGTTCAGAAGCAATCCGGTGGATTGACCACTTGTATGGATGGTATATAGAATAATCGGGTGGAGTCACTTTGGATTCTGCCCGGTTATATCCGAGATAGTTCACAATAGATTTGATATCTCTAAGAAATTGGGCATCCAAATATTCTGTACAGGGATAATCAGTCTTGAGTTCGAGAAAGCATATTTTTTACATATTATCAAATTTAATGTATAAGAATGATTTATGAAAGCGGTTGAGGGCCATATAGTTGAATACCAAGTGCATAAAAATATTCTTCGCAACCACAAAATATTGATTCCAGTAAGTCAGGAAGGAAATTAAATTGATAATCGTTTAGCAATTGTTCCTGTTGAAGAATAAATCAATATAGTCTTTATTAGTAATAGAGTATTAGGAAAAACCAAAATTTTTTAATTATCGTGTTTATAGATATGATTTTGGTTATATTATTAAAAAAGTATTTATGGCAAACCCTTGGTGCATAGTATGATAGGGCGAACTGTTAACCTAAATTGACAAAAGATATTGCAATGAAAAAAATCATACTACTTATTTCTTTAAGCATTTTGCTGGCAGCATTTATAACTCCTGCTTACTCGTCTGAGCAAAAAAAGAAACCAGACTACAGCGGCCATTTCGGGGATATGGACACTGATGGTGATGATCAAGTCAACTGGAAAGAATTTAAAAAATATTTTTCACACGCATTTGCTTATCCTTTTAGTAAAAATTTATCCGAGCAGCAGGCAGTGAATAAGCATAAATTTTAGTTTTTTTGAACCTTTTCATTTAAAGAAACACTTAAATCTTATAAGGTGGTTAAATTACTGCAGAGTGAATGCACAATGTCTTTATGAAGGAGAGGAAAATGAAGAATCAAAGCAACATAAAAAAAATTCCAAAAAAGTTGTTATTAGTTGCTCTGATTTTTTTACTATTACCATGTTTTGCTTTTGGAGCCAGCACTTCGCTGACTACTTCAAAGGTTAAAACTACAGCAAAGCCGATCAAGGATGCAAAAGTTAAAAAAATTCCGTTACAGAAAAAAGAGCAACCACAATGTTGTGTAAACGGAAAGTTGTACCCATATCCCAAAACTCAGTGCAGGGCAAAAAAGGGAAGATATTATCGATCTCCAGAAGAAGCAGCGAAACAGTGCTTGCGTGGTCTTCTTAAACCTCAAAAACCAGTTCGATTACCGGATCTGGATGTAATCAGTACTTCTGTTGATACAAAATGCTTCATGAAGGTTACAGTTCGTAATATTGGCGGCCCCATCAATGCGGCTGATCATATTGCTGCCAAAATACACCTCTCTTCTGGTGCAGGTCTTGTTTCACGCAAGACAAAGCTTATTGATATTGATCCGGGCGGTGCTCTTCGTGCTCCAGGCGGGTCAATCACCTATACAACCAAAATGATAATTACGGAGCCCAACCAGGCTACTCTTATCCGGCTGGATACAGAACATGTCATTACTGAAGCCAATGAAACCAATAATGACGATGATGCTAAATTAACCTGTAAGACACCACTTGTCTGGTGCTGTGTTAAGGGTAAGCTTGGTCGAACCAGTAAGGAAATGTGCAGACAAGCAGGTGGAAGTCCTCATAAAAATGAACAGAAGGCAAAAGAGGTATGTGGTGAAAAACATCAACTTCCATCTCCTACCCATCAAACATCAGGTGTGAAAAAAGAAAAATCAGCTATAATTCCGGCAGCTGAAATGCGTGGAATTTCTCCAGAGGCTTCTCAAGTCAATACACCGGAGGTAGTCCCATTGCTTGGTCCGAGACGCATCATTGAGATCGAGTCACCTTCCAGATATCAGACGTATCACCCGGGGGATACGGTTACCATTAGATATCGATTCACCCGTATTGTTGATGTGGTAGCCGGTGATATAACTTTTAAAGCTGTCTATCAACGTGGTGGTGATGAGATCGAAACAACTACAGTGGGATATGATCCGCTTGTGGATGGCCTTAATTTCAGGGATACAGTGATAACTTTGCCGGATGATGCTCCTGAGGGACTCTATTCTATCATTGCAGAACAGTCCGGGTCTGAAGACTCTGGTGAAGGTAATCCTTTCTGGGTTTATCGTGAATCGACTGGCGCGGCAATTACTCTTGAACAACCTTATCCTGGGCAGCGGTTTTTTCCTGGGAGTGTGATTGAGCTAAAATATTATTTCAGTAGGCCAGTAGAATTCGGTATGATGACCTTTGATCTTTATACCATGGAGAGTGCTACACCTATATCCAAAGCAACACTCAATTATGAAA
>JAIOSM010000228.1 GCA_021107575.1 Desulfobacteraceae bacterium
TGAATAAAATTTCTAAAGCTTATGAGCACATGGATCCTGCGATAGTTGGTAATCGCCGTCGCGTGCTTGTCTCTGAACAATCAGGAAGAAGTAACATTGAATACAAGGCCAAAGAACTTGGAGTTGACCTGAAAGATAACAAACAAAATGGGATCAACATTGTATCCAGCATAAAAGAACTTGAAAACTATGGATATGAATTTGATATTGCAGATGGTTCTTTAAAACTTCTCATGGAAAAACTCACAGAGCAATTCAGTCCAAAATTTGAACTTGAATCCTTCAGAGTTTCAGTAGAAAAAGATAGAGAACGTCCATGTTACTCCCATGCAATGATTAAAATCAAAGTCGGGGATAATTTTGAGATAACATCTGCTGAAGGAGATGGCCCTGTAAGTGCACTTGATAATGCACTTAGGAAAGCTTTATCCACTATATATCCCAAGCTTAATAATATGCGTCTTGTTGATTTTAAAGTACGTGTTATTGATGGGATAGACGGAACAAAAGCGCGGGTAAGAGTTCTAATTGAATCAAGAGATGAAAACACTGTTTTTACGACCGTAGGTGTCTCAGAAGATATTATTGAAGCAAGCTGGCAGGCCCTTGCAGACAGTTTTCAATACAAGCTCTCTTTAGACAATTAGCAGGATAATTAATGTGACAATTTATAATATACAATCAATATAAAAGGAAAAGTAATGGGGCAAACAAATCAGGACAACAGAATAATTATATTTGATACCACTTTAAGAGATGGGGAACAATCACCCGGTGCAAGCATGAATAAAGCTGAAAAATTACGCATTGCAACCCAGCTTGAAAAACTTGGCGTTGATGTAATTGAAGCAGGATTCCCGGCAGCTTCTGATGATGATTTTTTAGCTGTAAAAACGATTGCAGAAACTCTTAAGGACACACAAGTTGCTGCGCTTTGCAGAACAGCTGAAAGTGATATTAACAGAGGGTGGGAAGCAATTAAAAACGCTGCTCATCCCAGAATACATACTTTTCTTGCAACGTCAGACCTGCATATGGAATACAAGCTTAAAATGAATCAGGAGCAGGTTATAGAACAAACAATAAAATCTGTAAGACAAGCAGCCTCTTTTACAGATAATGTTGAGTTTTCTGCTGAAGATGGCTCCCGAAGCGATCCTGATTTTTTGTGCAAAGTCTTTGAAGCTGCCATTGATGCAGGCGCCACAACAATTAATCTGCCTGACACAGTGGGATATGCAATCCCGGCAGAATTTTCAGAACTTGTAACTTATGTTATGAAGAATACTCCCAATATGGACAAGGCTATATTCAGTGTACATTGCCACAATGATCTTGGACTTGCTACGTCCAACACTCTTTCCGCAATAGCAGCAGGTGCAAGGCAGGTTGAAGTAACAATAAATGGTATTGGAGAAAGAGCAGGTAATACATCCTTGGAAGAAATTGTAATGACGCTTGCAACCAGGCCTAATTTTTTTCCTCAAACCTGCGCCATTGATACAACAAAGCTCTATCCCGCGTCCAGGCTGGTTTCCATGATCACAGGTATTATTGTGCAGCCTAACCGGGCAATTGTGGGTGCAAATGCCTTTGCCCATGAAGCCGGCATCCATCAGGATGGAATTTTAAAAAATCCCATGACCTATGAAATCATGAAACCTGAAACAATTGGTTTAAGCAAAAACAACCTTGTGCTTGGAAAACATTCAGGAAAACATGCCCTTAAAAATCATGTTGAAGAAATGGGATATACTTTAAGTGATGAAGAACTCAAAGTAGTTTTTGAAAAATTTAAACGTCTTGCCGATAAAAAGAAAACCATCATGGATGAAGATATTGAAGCTCTGGTTAATGAAGGTGTCTTAAGAAGCTCTGATGTGTTCAGTCTTGAATATATAAATGTTGTCTGCGGTAATACAATTTATCCCACAGCAAGCATAGAAATAAATATCAACAATAGACCTGTTAAGGGCGCAACCGATGGTAATGGCCCCATTGATGCGGTTTTCAATGCTATCTCCAATATTACAGGGACAAAATCAGAGCTTTTAAGGTTCTCAATAAATGCTCTGACAAGCGGCACAGATGCTCAGGGTGAAGTTACTGTCAGATTACAGGAAGACGGGATTATAGCCTTAGGCAGAGGTGCTGATCCTGATATCATAACAGCAAGTGCACTTGCATATATCAATGGATTAAACAGACTCGAATATTTAAAAGAAAATCCTGTGATAAAAGTAGAAAGCATATAGATATAAACAAAAAGTGAGCCCGGCAATCAGCCGGGCTGAAAAGTTATGAATTCAATATATAAGTTCTTAACTTTTGCTGCCTGTAAACAACCTGTTAATACTTTCTACATAATCTTTATTTTGGCAAGGTTTTGAAAGATGATCAAGATTTGGGTCCTTTTTTCTCAAATCCTCAATTGACTCTAAAAATTCAATATTGCCTGACACAAAGAGTATTGGAATGGCTTTATTGATATCTCTTATTTGATTATATACATCCATTCCGTTCAGCCCTCCTGGAAGAAGATAATCAAGGCTGATAAAATCATAGTCATTCTCTTTAAACATCTTAATAGCCAAATGTCCTGTACCTGCAATATCAACTTTATGCTTAAACGGCTCTCTTGATAAAACCCTTGACTGCACATCTGATATTGCTTTCTCATCTTCCACAAGGAGAATATTTTTTCCTTTATGTATGGTTGTTTTTTCGACTTCTTTTATCTCTTTTCCTGT
Organism: Desulfobacteraceae bacterium; assembly: GCA_021107575.1. Classification (GTDB taxonomy): domain Bacteria; phylum Desulfobacterota; class Desulfobacteria; order Desulfobacterales; family Desulfobacteraceae; genus JAIOSM01. The sequence continues at coordinate 2,751 of JAIOSM010000228.1, forward strand.
TAATTCCTTTTTTATTAAAGGAAGAGCAAGAGTAAATTGCGTTCCTTTACCAATCACACTTTTAAAAGATATTTCTCCCTTATGTTTTTCAACATAATTTTTTACGTTTGCCATGCCATAGCCTGTCCCTTTAATGTTATCACCATAGGACTGACTGACATCTTTACCTCCTTTTAAGGTAAAAGAAGGAGTATAAATATCATTATGATGTTCTAAAGGTATACCGCACCCATTGTCTTCCAACTCAATACAAATTTTACCATTCAAATAATATGTTCTTAGAATCAACTTTGGGGACTTTGTTTTACTCATGGCATGAACTGAATTCTGAATAATATTAACAAGTACATGTTCAATCATGCCCGGGTCTGCAATTAATGTAGGGATGGATGCTTTATAATCCCTTACAATTTCAGCACCTTCCAAATCACGTTCCATCAGATTCAAAACAAGATCAATTTTATTATTAATCTCAATTGTTTCCTGCCTTGGCTCCTGATTTTTTGCAAAAGCAACAAGATTTTGAGTAAGGCTTTTACCTCTCAGGCTTTGCTCTACAATCAATTGAAGGCTTTGAATAACTTTTTTATTTTTACTATGCAAGAGTGAAAGTTGTGCTCTACCCATTATTGCACCAAGAATATTATTAAAATCATGTGCAAGCTTTCCTGCAATCTGTCCAACCAGTGCTTTTTTCTCCTGTTCTGCTACATGCCTCTTGGCCGCTTTCTTCTCTTTTTCAGCCTGTTCACGAAGAGTCACATCCCTTGCTGAACCTGATATAAAAGCGGGCTTGCCAGCATCATCATAAACAAGTGTATTGTTATATTCTACAAAAAGGACTTTACCATTCTTGGATCGAATCTGAAAATTCCCCTCATCTTTTTTCTTTATCAAAATTTCTTTTAAAGATTTTTCAAATCCCGGGATGAGCTCTTCAGACATTATTTCTCTTGCATCCACGCCATCTAAAACATCTTCTGAATACCCTATCTCATTTTTAAAGGTTTGATTAACTTCAATCAGATACCCGTTTAAATCATAGGAATAAAGATAATCAGACACAGTGTTAAATAAATCATAAAATTTTTTATCTGCTTTTTGCTTCTCAAAGAACAAATCAGCGTGATCCAGGCCTTTTTCAATTGAATGTATCAATACTGAATGATCTGTAACAGGCTTAGTTAAAAAATCCCATGCACCTATCTTCATTGTATCGATTGCAGCCTGTATACTATTCACTCCTGAAACAACAATAAGCGGGACTTCAGGTGCTGACTTATAAATATATTTAATAACTTCATACCCATCAACTTCCGGCATACGCAAATCCACAAGCACAAGATCAGGGTGTGTCTGATCAAATATTTCAATGCCTTCACGCCCATTTTCAGCAGTTAATGTTTTATAAAAGTTATCCTCGAGATGCATGGAAATACTTTTACGAATTGACTCATCATCATCAATTATAAGTATAGTTTTATTTGCTGCCCTGGCCCTTCTCTGAAATTCCATGATTTTCCTCTTCCTGTTCTATGTATCGTATAATTCAAGCACGTGTATTTTGTACTCTAAAAAAACTTATCAAGAATGTCAAGAATGATTAAGGAATGAAATCCAAATCGCAGGAATTTTTCAAGTAGTGCCTAAGCAATTGTCATTAAATTCATATTTTGCTTGACAGTTTTCTATACCAAAGATAAAAATTATATTCATAACCAATAAGGACTTTGAGCAGGAAATTATTACAAAACTATTATGGAGACTATTATGTCAAAAAAATTATTTATTATTTTGCTATGTGCTTTATTCCCGTTATTCTTTTTAAGCAATGCTTCTGCAAAGGATTCATCTATTACAGGGCTATGGAAAACAATTGATGATGAGACAGGTAAGAAAAAGTCAATTGTAGAAATCTATGAACAAGATGGTAAATACTTTGGGAAAATAGTTAAGCTTTTTATAGAACCGGGCAAAAACCCGGATCCTGTATGTGATAAATGCCCTGATGGTGACCCGCGCAAGGACCAGCCGACAAAAGGCATGGTGATTCTTACAGATCTTGAAAAATCAGGTGATAAGTATAAAAACGGAAAAATTCTCGACCCTAAAAAGGGCAAGATATATACATGCAAGCTATGGATTGAAGATGATAAACTAGTACTGAGAGGCTACATCCTCTTCCTTTATCGTACTCAGACATGGTTGCCTGTAAGTTCAATAGACGAATAAAATAGTGAGGCCTTTGAATCTTACTTATTCAAGGGCCTTTTAACTTATGAACTATTAGTTATCTGACTTTAAGACAGATAAAAATGCAGATTGGGGGATTGGAACTTTTCCTGCCATCTTCATCCTTTTTTTCCCTTTTTTCTGCTTTTCAAGAAGTTTGCGCTTTCTTGAAATATCACCACCATAGCATTTTGCAGTAACATCTTTTCGAAACGCATTAACTGTTTCTCTTGCAATAATTTTCCCACCTATTGCTGCCTGTATAGGAACCTTAAACATCTGGCGTGGGATTTCATCTTTTAATTTTTTACATGCGATTCTTGCCCGCGCCTCGGCTTTGTCTCTGTGTATTAATCGGGATAAAGCGTCCACCCGCTCATGATTCACAAGAAAATCAAGCTTGACAAGGTCTGTTTTCTGATAACCAATTATTTCATAATCAAAAGATCCATATCCTTGAGTTACACTTTTTAAATGATCATAAAATTCATAAATAACTTCAGCAAGGGGCAATTCAAATTTCATTTCCACTCTGCTGCTTGTAAGATATTGATAATTTTTGCTCTCACCTCTGTTTTCATAACAAAGCTGCATTACATTGCCCATGTACTTATCCGGCACAATAATAGTAGCTTTGATATACGGCTCTTTTACTGTGTCAATTTCAGCAGGATCAGGACAAAAAGAAGGGTTGTCAATAATGATAACCTCTCCATCTGTTTTTTTAATTTCATACTTTACTGAAGGAGCAGTAAGAATCAATGAAATATTATATTCTCTTTCCAGGCGCTCCTGAACAACCTCAAGGTGTAAAAGCCCTAAAAATCCGCACCTGTAACCGAACCCCAATGCAGCTGATGAATCTTTTTCATAGGCAAGAGAAGCATCATTGAGCTTCAATCTCCCCAGAGCCTCAGTAAGTTCTTCATATTCATCTGAAGCAACAGGATATATTGAAGAAAAAACTACGGAATTGGGTTCTTTGAACCCTGATTCAGGCACATCACATTGATTCTTTTTCAATGTGATGGTATCCCCGATTTTAACATCACTTATCACCTTTATGCCGGCAATGATGTAGCCAACCTGCCCTGCAAAAAGTTCGGCCTGGGGTTTTCTTTCAATCTGAAAAAGGCCTGTTTCTTCAATTGTATATTCAGCACCATTGGACATAAACATAATTTTGTCCCCGGGCTTAATAGTCCCCTGAAAAACCCTCAAATGGATTATGATACCCCGGTATGAATCATAATGAGAATCAAAAACAAGTGCTTTTAAGGGCTTGTCTGAATTTTCAGCAGGCGCCGGAATCTCATTTACAATAGTTTTAAAAACTTCTTCAATCCCTATTCCATTTTTGGCTGAGACTAAAAGAGCTGCATCCCCATCCAAGCCAAGGTCTTCCGTGATTTGATTTCTTGCCCATTCTATCTCTGCTGATGGAAGGTCTATCTTGTTAATAACCGGGATAATTTCAAGGTCATGTTCCATGGCAAGATATATATTTGCCAGGGTCTGTGCCTCCACACCCTGGCTTGCATCAACAATAACCAACGCTCCCTCACAGGCTGCAAGTGCCCGGGAAACTTCATATGTAAAATCAACATGGCCGGGAGTATCAATCAGATTTAAAAGATATGTTTTACCATCATCTGCTTTATAGGGAAGAGAAACTGTCTGGGACTTTATTGTAATTCCTCTTTCTCTCTCAATATCCATTGTATCTAAAATCTGATCTTGAAAATCACGATCAGATACTATCTCTGAAATTTGTATCATTCTATCTGACAAGGTTGATTTGCCATGATCTATATGAGCGATAATACTAAAATTTCTAATGTTTTCTGCTTTATATTTCAACTTGACTCCAAACAAAGCGTTGACTTTTTCCCTCACAAAATATAAATAAAATATAAATTGATTGTAAATTGATTTT
>JAIOSM010000051.1 GCA_021107575.1 Desulfobacteraceae bacterium
GACTTCAGGAAGGGTTTTTACATCTTGAACCTCTTGAACTTGAAATAACTGCTGCCGGAATTGATCAAAAACATGAAACCCGCATTATTGATCTTAGTGTAAAAAAAAATCCCAGAAAATTGTTTTTTAAAATTTTGGAAGATTACAAGCCCGATCTAATAGGTTTCTCTGCTTATAGTACAGCTGTTCATCTGGTAAAAGATCTTGCAAAAAAAACAAAACAAACCCTGCCCCAATCACATATTATTATCGGTGGAATCCACGCAACTTTACGCCCCTATGATTTTAATTATGATTTTATCTCTGCCATTGTACGTGGTGAAGGGGCAAATGCAATATCAAATATTATTAAAAGTATTGAAACCGGAACTAAAATCAGTAACAATACAAATATTCTTTCACCTGCAGACCCTGATTTTGAATTAAATTCCAAAAGCGATCCTCCACCCTATGTTAAAGTAAGTTCTATACCTCTCCCAAGGCGTGATCTTGTAGACAGGTCAAAATATTTCTGCATATGGACCCATACTGACACAGGCAGAATAGATAATATGTTTCCTCAGGTCGCAACTCTTAGAACTTCTGTTGGCTGCCCTTTTTCATGCTCTTTCTGTGTAATCCATCATGTTATGAACAGAGCCTACCTACAGCGAACCCCAGAGGATGTTGTTGATGAAATTGAAAATTTAAAAGAAGATTATATCTATTTTGTAGATGATGAAATGTTTATAAATGTTAAACGTGTTACCAAAATAGCTCACCTTTTAAAAGAGAGAAATATTAAAAAGAAATATATAAGCTGGGCAAGGAGCGATACAATTTGCAGGCATCCTGAGGTGTTTAAACTCTGGAAAGAAGTTGGATTAGATGTTGTATATGTCGGCTTAGAATCCATGGATCAGGAGAGACTTAAGGAATATAATAAAAAAACCGGCTATGAAACTAATAAAAAAGCCATAAAAATTCTTAAATTCTACGGAATAATGCTTCATGCTGCTTTTATTGTTCATCCTGATTTTGATAAACAGGATTTTAAAAGTCTTGAACAAGATGTTATTGATCTTTGTCCTTCAGAGGTTTCATTTACTGTTTTATCACCTTCTCCCGGGACTCAGCTTTTCAAAGATCATAAACATGAATTTATCTGCAATCCATTTAAATATTATGATTGTATGCATACTGTTATTCCGACTAATATGAAGCTCAAAAGATTTTATCAGCATTTTGGCCGTTTATATTCTATTGCTCTACGTCATAATCCTCTTCGGATGAATAGAATCCGGGTTAAGCCCAAAGATTTTTTCCGGGCATTCATTGTTGGTACTAAGTATATTTTTTCGCTTTACAGCATATATAAGGACTATCCAAAAGAAATGCATCAGTTGCAAGATAAAAAACTTCTTGAGGCTTCAAAAAAAACAGGATTTTCCTCCTATGACAACTAAAAACAATATCAATATTGTTGATCTGATCAAAACAGAGGTTACAGGGAAAGAAGATAATCTTGCTATAACCAGAACAAAAGATTCGATAACTTACTCAAAGCTTTTAAAAGAGGTAGAAAAATATAGTAAAGAACTGTCTAAGGCAGGTTTAACCCCCCACGACCGTATAGCTCTTTTTTGTGAAGATTCAATTGAATATATTATTATGGCTTTATCTGTTTTGGATACAGGGGCAGTCATTGTTCCCATATCCCCTTCTTTATCCTCCAATGAATTAGAATCTTTATGTGAACGTATAAAAATAAAATATATTTTAACTGAAGAAAAACTTACAAAATACCCTGTAATTCTAGAAAAATACCTTAATAAACTTTATCTGCATGAGGTTGATAAAGATATAATATATTCAAAAGAATATTTAGAAGTTGATGCCCCTGCATTTATACGCTTTTCTTCAGGCACAACAGGAGAAAGCAAAGGAGTTTTATTAACACATAACGCTATAATTGAAAGAACATCAGCAGCTAATGCAAACTTAAATATTTCCTCAAATGATATTATTGGATGGTTTTTATCCATGAGTTTTCATTTTGTGGTCAGCATACTTCTCTTTTTACGTAAAGGTGCTCACATAGTTTTATCCCAGGATAATTTTCCAACAGGAATTGTAAATGCTTTTGAGACCAACAAGCCTACTTTTTTGTATGCGTCACCTTTTCATTACAATTTACTTGCAACTGATACTAATATTCCGAATAATATATTATCCGATGTTCGAAAAGCTGTTGTAACTGCTGTATCCTTAAATAAAAAAACTGATCAACAATTTTTTAAAAAGTTTAAGATCCACTTAAGCCAGGCCTATGGAATAATCGAAGTTGGCCTTCCATTTATTAATGATAAATTCGATGATGACCATATTTGTTCTGTTGGTAAAATTTTACCGGGCTATCAATTAAAGATCCAAAATCCTGATAAAAAAGGACAAGGCATAATTTTACTTAAAGGTAAGGGAATGTATCATGCGTATACATCCCCCTGGAAAGAGAGAGCCCAATGGTTTGATACAGGCGATATCGGATATTTAAAAAATTCCTATCTTTTTATTGCAGGTAGAAGTAAAAACCTTATTAATTTTGCCGGAATGAAAATATTTCCGGAAGAAGTAGAAGAAATCATTTTAGGATATGATCAGATTTCAGAGGTAAGAGTGTTTGCTGAACAACATGACATTTACGGTCAACTTCCTATAGCTGAAGTTGTGCTGTCAACAAAAAAAAAACTGGATGTTTATAAACTTAAAAAATATTGTTTGCAAAGGCTTGATACCTATAAAATCCCAAAAGAATTTATTGAGGTTAAATCCATTAAAAAAACAACAAGTAATAAAATAAAGAGAACATAACATTAGCATTTTGGAGAAAAATATGAGTAAGACTTTCGAGCAAATAGTGTTAGTAACTGGTGCCAGCAAGGGTATTGGCAGAGCAATTGCAATAGAACTCGGTCAAAAAGAACGCTTAGTTTATGTTAACTTTCAATCAGATGAAAAAGGCGCTCTTGAAACCTGCAAATTGATTAAAAAAAATGGTGGTCATGCTAAATCAATACAATTTGATGTAAGTGATGCAGCTTTATCTGAAAAAGCTGTCAAATCACTCCTTGATACCCATGGAAAGGTTGATATTCTCGTTAATAATGCCGGGATTAGAAATGATAAACTCATGGCATGGATGCAGGAAGCTGACTGGAAAAATGTTTTAGATACTAATCTTGCCTCTTTTTTTAATGTATCAAAACTTATTGTTAAGAACATGATTACTAAACGTTTTGGCAGAATAATCAATATTTCATCCACAGCCGGACAAGTAGGTAATGCAGGTCAGGTTAATTATTCTGCTGCAAAAGCCGGGCTGATTGGAGCCACAAAAGCTTTAGCAAAAGAAATAGCCAGGAGAAATATTACTGTTAATGCTGTTTCTCCAGGATTTATAGATACTGGAATGCTTGGAGGGATGCCTATTGATGAAATTAAAAAAATGATACCATGTGCGAGACTTGGAACAGTTGAAGAAGTAAGCTCACTAGTTGGCTTTTTATGTTCCAATGAGGCATCTTATATTACAGGGCAAGTAATTGGAGTAAATGGCGGCGTAGCCTAAATTTTATGAACAAACCATATTTCAAACAAACGAAAAACGCACCAGAGCCTTTAAGAGCCATTGTAAAAACTATTACAAGGTTTGAAGAAATTGATTCTATGGGTATTGCCTGGCATGGTAGATTTGCAAGCTATTTTGAAGATGCCCGAGTAGCTTTGGGTGAAAAATATCAAATCAGTTATTTTGACCTTTTCAATAATGGAATTTTTGCTCCATTAAAAAAAATCCACATTGATTTTAAAACTCCGGTTTTCTTTCGGGAAGAACTCTCAATAGAATGTATTTTGCATTATACCGAAGCTTCAAAAATTTTAACTGAATACATAATTAGAAAACAAGATACTAAAATAGCCGCAACAGGATATGCTATTCAAATGTTACTTAACCCAAAATACGAACTTTTTTTAAGCCAGCCTGAGTATTATAAAAACTTCTGTAAGATGTGGAAAAAAGGGGAGATTAAATGAGACAAGTTGTTATTGCTCAGACCTCAGTTGTTACATCTGTTGGCTCTGATTTGACCACTACTTTTCAATCCTTTTTAAATTCTCAATCCGGAATTAAAAAAAATGATAGATTTAATACTAAAAACTATAGGAGTGAATATGCAGCTCTTATTAAAGATATTGAAACACCTGATAATAGAAGTAGTTTTTTAAATCTTACTGATCTGATTATAAAACAACTAAATGATATCCCGGATGATTGTGCCCTGATTACTGCCACAACACAAGCATGTGTTGATTTGTTTGAAAAAAATGAAAAAAAACAATGCTCACTTAATAAATTCCTGATCCCTTCTAATATTCCCAAATATATCGCTGAAAAATTAAATTTAAAAAATAAGGGGATGAATATCAATTCAGCATGTGCTTCTCCCACTATTGCCATTATTAAAGGTACACAAATGATTAAAAACAAACGAGCTAACTCTGTTCTTATCTTTTGTGCTGATATTGTAAGTGAATTTGTTTTTTCAGGCTTTTCCGCTCTTAACGCACTTTCTCCTGTCCCTACGCAACCTTTTGATATTAAAAGAAAAGGAATGAGCCTTGGTGATGGCGGAGCTGCAATCCTTCTAATGAATGAAGAGCTCGCAAAAAAAAATTCTATTATGTTTAACACATCAATTGCAGGATATGGAATTGCATCTGATGCTACTCATATTACTGCACCTGCGCAGGATGGACGCGGATTAATTATTGCTATTAATAATGCCCTTAAAACTGCAAAAATCACACCTGACCAGATTGGTGCAATTAACACCCACGGTACAGGAACTGTATATAATGATTCCATGGAAATAAATGCACTAAAAAACACTTTTAAAAATATCAAAATACCCGGAAATTCGTTTAAAGGCTCTATTGGACATACTTTGGGCGGTGCAGGCGGGATTGAAGTTGCTGTTGGAACATTAATGCTTAAAGAACATATTCTTCCTGGAACTGTTGGTTTTTCAACTCCGGAAAGAGGTGCTGAAAATTTAATCAGCTCTGAAAATGTTCCTTTTTATAAAGATCATCTTTTAAGTACAAATTCCGGCTTTGCAGGAACAAATGCTGCTTTACTTTTAAAAAGGATAAATTGCTAATGGACTATTATATTAGCGGCATAGGTTTTGTCACTCCTGAATCATATGGATGTGGTAGTGATTGGAAAAGCTTTAACCCAAAACCCGGAAAAATTTCTCCCATTATAAGAAAAGAAGTTTTAGACAAACCTTATAAACCTTTTGGCAGAATGGATTTTTTTTCAAAAATTGGTTTTGCAGGCACTTATTTTGCCTTTAAAGATGCCGGATTATTTACTCAAGAGCTTGCAGAAAAAAATAAAACTTCAGATACGGCTATAATTGTCTCAACACATTTTAGATGTCTTGAGACTGACAATAATTATTTTGAAACTATTAAATTTAATAATGGAAAAAATGCGAGTCCTGCATTGTTTGCTTACGCTCTTCCAAATGCATTTTTAGGTGAAGCTTCCATTTTTCTAAAAAGCACTGGTCAATGTTTTGCGATTAACGAAGATAGTACAAATGGAATTACAGCGCTTAAAATGGCATTTGATATATTAGATTCTCATGAATCTGAGATTGTAATATGCGGCCTATGCGATGAAAATCCTCCAGAATTTCTTGGGAATCTGTTAAATAATTCAGAGAATAATTTCTCAGGCAGCCTTTTTTTTACCATCAGCAAAAACAAACAAAAACATAATTATGGCAAAATAAGAGAAGATGAAACTGGAAATTTCTTTTTTAATCAAAAGAATATAAAAAGCCTTCCTGATCTTGCTCAAGTTTGTATAAAAAATAAAAAAACTTAATTTAAGGAAAATATATTATTATGAAAATGCAACTTATTTACCCGGAATGGAAAAAACTTAAACACCAGACAGTATTTCACCTTCCTCCCCATGCACCTGTTGTCTTTGCTGCAGCCTTACCTGAATATGTTGATGTCCATTTCTTTGATGAGAATGTACAAACTCTTGAATTTGATACTTCCTATGATATCGTTGCAATTTCAGTACTTCTTACCTGCCAGATTCAAAGGGCTTTTGAAATTGCTGATCAATATA
>JAIOSM010000512.1 GCA_021107575.1 Desulfobacteraceae bacterium
CTCCTGAATTTAAGTTTTGTTTATATTGTTTCCTTAGTTGTCGGTGCTACATATTCGATGAATTCATCAAGATTATAGTTATGATTATCAGATAACGTTATAAAACCTGATAATGCGTAATCTTCAAGTTTATTGATGGTTTCAGCAAACTCCAGATCTCTTTCGATTTCAGTTAATAGAGCTTCTGTTGAAGACTCGGTTGTTAAAGAATTTCGACTGATTTTTTGTTGAGAATCTGTCAAATACAAGATTGATAAAACACATAATACAATTGCTGCAAAAGAAATAGCTGGTTTGGAAAAAAGGCAGCTAAATATCTTGGCAAATAATTTGCGAAAAGAATAAAGGTAAAGGTTGGAGTTTTTCTTCTGTGAAAGAACAGATGCTATGTCCAATTGTGGTGGTGTTATAAGGTTTTTAGCCCTTTTTGAAAGACTATTAAGTTCTGATTCAAGTTTCATATGATTGTCTCCCGATGCTTTTTTATTTTTTTTATACTTCGGTAAAGATGGGTTTTAACTGTGTTTTCGTTTTTATTCAAAGTCTGAGCAATTTCATGAATAGTAAGATCATCAATATATTTTAACAGGAAAATTTGTTTTTCATTCCTGGAAAGAAACCCGGTGTATTTTTTTTTTATTTCTTCCCCAAACTCTTTTGCTTTAATAAGGTTTGATTTGTTGCCAGAATGGGGGTTATATTTAATCAATTTTTCAAGATCAGTTGATTGTCCAAAAAATGAGAGTAGTTTCTTTTTTCTGTAAAAATCTTTAACAAGGTTTAAGGCAATGGAATATAGCCATGATTTGAATTTCTCAGCTTGTTTTAACTGCTTAATATTTTTAAATGCTTTGATAAAGGTCTCCTGGGTAAAGTCCTGTGCATCATTCCAACTATTGATTCTATAAAACAGCATTCGGAAAATTTGGTCATTATATGTGGCGATAATATGTTCCATTGCCTCTCTTTCTCCTGCCTGAGCGTTTTTTATAATTAAAGTTTGAATGTTATTATTTTCCATTTTGACATGTAGAATCTAACCGGACATTATTGACTTTGTATAATGATTTTTGTTTTCACAATAAGTTTTTTCTATTATAACCCTTTTCACAGCTGCTTTGATTATTATCACCCTTCTTGGAGGTACTCTTTTCCACCTTGGTCTCGGTTTTGGTCCACAGGGTCTACAACATCCGACAACAATTAAAAGCAATGATAGTAAAATCAAAAATAAAGCATTTTTTTTCATAATAAACTTCCTATTATAGTTTTATTTAAATTCAGTGGTGTTCGGTAATGAATATTTTGTTAATTTCTTCTCCTCCAAAGTTAACATGCAAAAACCCAACTGACCACTACTAATTTTTAATGCTCTGGCCTTTATTTTTTAAGACGCGGGTAAAGGCAATTTTGTTTACATGGTAATAAAAAAAAGAAGTTAATAAAATTTATTTTTTAAAAGAGATTAATTATTTTTCTTAAAAAGGGAGTTTTCAGCTTAATAGCACTTTCCGGGCATATTTCCTGGCAACAGAAACATCTTATGCAATCATCGTAATTATACATTGGTGGAATTGCTTCATTGCCATGTTTAAAGAATAATGCTTTCGGCTTTGCAGGACACATACCAACACAAGTCCCGCACTTAACGCATTTTTCTGTAATAATATAAGGTTTCGGTACAATTGCCTTGTTCAAAAAGGGCACAACTGCGCTTGGTTTATATGGCTTTAAAGGTTTTTTGTTGATTTTAAAATTATTGATCTGGAACTGCTTGAAATCATCTCCAACAAGTTCAATTTCGTTTTTTAAATATGTTCCGGTTCCTGCTTCCATGCCATATTTGATTGTTGGTACATACTCCGGGTCTAAATTTATTAGTCGGCATACTGTTGCATCCAGAGCAACCGGGTCTTTTGACAAAAGGAGTATATTCATTTTTTTGGGTGTTCCTCCTCTTGGTCCGTTCCCTTCCATTCCATAGATTCCATCCATAATATAGAGTCTTGGATTGACAAAGTTATTTAAATCAACAAGCATTTTTGCAAAATCTTCAGCATTGGGTAATTTTACATGGAATTCTCCTTTAAGAGCTCCCGGAATACAGCCGAACTGATTTTTTACTGCCCCGGTAAATTTTTCCAACCCATGTGTTTTCAATTTTGGAAGACTTATAACACCATCATTGTCAAGTATCGCTTTTGCAATTGTAAATTTTTTATTCTGAAGACCTTTTTCAAAAAACAGATCAACCCCGGTTTTAAAATCTGCCATTTGTATATTAAGCTTATCTGCCTTTTCAGCTAACCCGGCTTTTTTTGCAACTTTCTGAGAGCTGCCCAGGGCAGGCGAATCACCATAAAAAACATTTGCTCCGGCACTTAAAAATAATTCTGCCACTGTTTCAAATACAACAGGATGTGTTGTAACACATTTTTCAGGAGCATCACCTATAAGCATATTAGGCTTTAATAAAATGTTTTCGTTGTTTTTAACAAATAAAGAGATTCCTCCTAAAAGTGCGATCCCTTTTTGTACAGATTTCTTTACTTCGTCATAATTATATGATTCGCATCTTATAAGAGCAACTGTTGACATATTACACCTTAAATTGTAGTTAATTTCTTATGTTACAAATTTCATATTAAAATAGGTATACCATGTTTATTATTGACTTGCACACTGATTTGCAGGTAGATATGTAATTATAATTAATTAAACATGCTTTTTTTTATATGGAAATTAAATTGTTTAAATTATTAAAAACAGATTTCTCTGATAGTGATATCGTCCATGTCAGAGAACAACTTCTTAACGGGATAGTATATCTTTTTTCTGTGCTGGGTCTTTTTGCTGTTATTGCAGGAGGGATGGAACTATATTATCAAGGCAGCCGCGAACTGATGTATGTGTATCTGGTTGCTTATCTTCCTGTAGCATGCTGTTTGGTGTTTAAAAAATTTTTATCCTATCGTGTCCGGGCTATACTTCTTCTTATCAGCCTTTATTTTTTAGCATTTTTTATACTTGCGCGTATAGGTTTGAGCGGTGCCGGCATACATCTTTTAATCACCTTGTCGTTACTTGCAACAGTATTCTTAGGTATCAGAGCAGGGCTTACAGCAGTGGTACTGGGGCTTTTTTCTATTATTTTAATCGGGGCAGGTATGAGTTCGAATTTGATTCCCACTGATATGGCAAATATGCCTAATTCTACCCAACCTGTTGCATGGATTGTTGCTACTATCTTGTTTGTAATTATTGGCATAATTATGGTTGCCTGTCCTGGAATTCTTCAGCTGACTTTAACTGAAGATGTCACTAAAGCCAAACGTTCAAAAGATATTAACAAAACATTATTTGCAATTTCAAATGCGGTAAACATAACTTTAAATTTAAAAGATCTTTACAAACATATTCATCATTTATTAGGTGATATTTTAGATGTAACTAATTTTTTTATTGCTATTGTGGACAGTAAAGAGAATACATTGTATTTCCCTTATTTTACAGATGAAGAGGATGATGATTTCTATCCGGTTACTAATTTTCATACTAATGATTCTTTAACCGGTTTAGTAGTTTTACATAAAAAACCCTTATTATTGAAAAAAGAGGAGCTTGAAGAGAGAGCATTACAAAAGGGTGTACATGGCCCGGTCCCAGTAATCTGGATGGGGGTTCCTTTGAGAATTAAGAATACAGTTATCGGTGCTGTTGCTGTACAGAGTTATACAGACCCCGATCTTTTTAGTGAGCAGGATTTGCAGATGCTTGCTACAGTTTCTAATCAAATAGCTATTGCTATTGATCGGAAACAATCATATGAAGAGTTGCGAGAAGAAAAAGAAATTTTTTTTACAACCCTTGCAAGCAACCCCCATGGCATTGCTTTGATTGATAATAACGATCAATATACCTATGTAAACCCCTGCTTTACAGAAATCACAGGATATACGTTAAAAGATATTCCTACCAAGGAAAAATGGTTTGAAAAAGCCTACCCTGATCTTGATTATCGAAGCAAGGTTATTGAAACATGGAGCAGAGATAGAGACCAACAAAATAACAACGAAGACCGTGAATTTAAGATCAAAGCAAAGGACGGCTTGACAAAAAATATTGAGTTTAGAAGTGCTTATTCAAAAGATATAACAATTTCTGTTCTAACAGATGTTACTGAGCGTAAAAAAAATGAAAAAGCAATGCTTGAATTAGAGAAGAAACTTGTCCGATCTCAGAAAATGGAATCCATTGGTTTGCTTGCCGGGGGCGTTGCCCATGATCTTAATAATGTTCTTTCAGGAATTGTTGGATACCCTGATTTACTTTTGATGGACCTGCCCGAAGATAGCCCTTTAAGAGACTCCGTTCTATGTATACAGGAGTCTGGTCAAAAAGCAGCTGATATTGTACAGGATTTATTAACACTTGCCAGAAGAGGAGTAAAAACCACCCAGGTAATATGCTTAAATGATTTAATAGCAAAATACATTGCTTCACCGGAACATGCTAAACTCGCAGCTTTTCATCCACAGGTTCAGATCGCAACATCTTTGGGCAAAGAGCTATTTAACATTGAAGGCTCTTCTATTCATTTAGAAAAAACCATTATGAATCTGTTATCTAATGCAGCAGAAGCACAAGTGTCAGGCGGACAGATTATAATATCAACAAGCAATCAAACTATTGATGAGACGATAAGGGGATACGAAGATGTGGAACCGGGAGATTTTGTTCTTTTAAAAGTTTCTGATAAAGGTATGGGTATTGCTGCCAATGATTTGAACAAAATATTCGAACCTTTTTATACTAAAAAAGTTATGGGTAGAAGCGGAACAGGTCTTGGTATGGCAGTTGTATGGGGTACTGTCCAGGATCATAACGGTTTTATTAATGTTGACAGTAAAGTCGGTATTGGCACTGATTTTTATCTTTATTTTCCGGCAACACAGAAGGCTGTTGCTGATCATGCAAAAGCTTTAATTGAAAATTATAAAGGGCAGCAGGAAAGAATATTGATTATTGATGATATACCGGAGCAAAGAGAAATATCTTCCAAAATGCTTGAAAAGCTGAATTATTCTGTTTCAGCAGTTTCAAGTGGCGAAAAAGGAGTCGAGTATATAAAAAATAACAGAGTCGATTTAATAATTCTGGATATGATTATGGATCCGGGCATTGATGGTTTGGAGACATACAGGCGAATTTTGGAATACAGCCCGGAACAAAAAGTTATTATAGCGAGCGGGTTCTCAGAGAATGAGAGAGTTAAAGAAGCTCAAAGGCTTGGAGCAGGACAATATTTGAAAAAGCCATACACATTTAAAAAAATTGGACTTGCTGTTAAAAAAGAACTACAAAAGTAATTATTTCAAAACAGCAAGTCATAAGCAACCTGTCTTTATATTGATGCATTAATATATGGCATCAATTTCTTCTTTGTATTTATCTAATAGTTTGATTAATGGTTTATTCCAGGCCTATTTATTATATATTTATTTTGTGTATTGGAAATAAAGCAGGTATAATCAATTTTTTTGTAAC
>JAIOSM010000455.1 GCA_021107575.1 Desulfobacteraceae bacterium
AGAGTTGAAACAATAAATAAAATATCTATTCAGGATGTTAAGATATAGCTTAAACCTTTTTTTGATAACGCGAGTCTTGAAGTCTCAATTGTTGGAGATTTTGATTCAAAAAAGGCAGAAGAGCTCACAGGGAGATATTTAGGAACTTTAGTAAAACGAGATAATGCAGGTTTAGAAGATTTATCAGACAATGTAATAAAATTTCCAAAAGGTAAAAAACTTCTGCTTGAGACAGATACTAAAATTAACAAAGCAGAAATCAGGTTGGCTTTTTTAACTGATGATTATTGGGATATTTCCCAGACAAGAGGGATTAATCTACTTGCACGTATTCTTTCTGAAAGGTTTCGAGTAATTATTCGTGAGGAGCTCGGACTTGCATATTCTTCTTATGCTTATAATCATCCTTCTTATGTTTATGATAATTATGGGATTTTGCATGCAATTGTTAAAGGAAACCCAGCTGAAATTGATGTGGTATTAAAGAAGATGGAAGAGATTGCAGCTTTATTAGCTGAACAGGGAGTGACTGAAAAAGAACTTGAGCTTGTTAGAAAGCCATTATTAAATTATATAAAAGATATTCAAAAGACAAATACATACTGGCTTGATTCTGTTTTATCAGGTTCCCTCGCACATCCTCAACAATATGAATGGGCAAAGAATATATTTGATGAATATTCATCAATCTCCCATGCAACAATTTCCTTATTAGCAGGTAGTTTTTTAGATATAGAGGAAAGCGCGGTGATAATTATTAGGCCAGCCCAGCTTTATTGAATCCGTCCATTGAGCCGGTTCATTGACTCAGTACTTTAAATCAGTCTATTAAAGAGAGGCAGAATTCTGAGCCCTTGTTGCATTGTTCTCAATGTAGTAATCAAGATCAAAAAGTTGTTTTAATTTAAGATCAGTAAATTCAACCCGCCTCATTCTTATTGTCATTGCAGCAGAAGACGGCTCACCAGTTTCAGGACAAGCTACTTCAAAATCAGCAATTGTTCTAAAGTTGATATCTCCGACATAGTAACCCATACTGCTTAAGAACAATGTTTGGGGGGTATTATTTCTTTTTTGAGCATCATGTGTATCTATATATTTAAAGGCAAGTCCGATAATGCTTATATCAACAATTTGTCCAATTTTAGTCGACTCAGGACTAATGGTTGCATATGCACCATCCTTGGTTGGGTATCTTGTATGCTTACGTCTTTCCTGTTTAGCACCAGCCATAAGTTTTATGAAATTAATCCTTATTTTGAAATTATAAAATAGTAGTTAGAATGTAGTATTATATGATTTATATCAAGACCGCTTATCAATCAACTCATTTTTCTATAAATTGTAATAAGTCCCGATTTTTTTTTATTTTATCAGGGTTATAAACACGACCATTTATAGCAATATATACTCCATTCTCAAGGACTTGTACTGCTGCTGTTGCTCCACCCAGATTAAAAAAAGCATCACTTGATTTAAATGCAGCAGGTTCCATTGCACCTGTTAAGACGATCACTTTATTTTTAATTTTCTTTAGTGCGTTTGCAGTTTTAATCATGGTATCAGTACCATGAGTAATAACAATGAATCTGTTTTTGTCATTATTAACAGCATTGAGGATTGCAATTCTATCTTTATCCGTCATATCAAGTGAATCTTTTCTAAAGAGAGGTTGAATTTCATAATCGAAATTTATTCTTGCGTCTCTTAATATGGTCTCAACCTTGGGATCTCCAATTTTATATTCGCTTAAATCATCAAAATATATTTTATCTATTGTCCCACCAGTTGTGAAAAATTTAATTTTCATTTTATGTTCTCCTGGTTTTTTAAATTCTCACAGATTTTTTCATAGGTTGAAAATGATATTTCCCAGTTAAATCCACGATTTTTCAAGAAATTCATCATTTTACTCTTCATTTTAGTTTTGTCAAGTTTGAGCCAAATGGAAAGCTTTGAATCAATTGCAGCCAGTGCTGATTTACATTCGTCAATATTCTTAACCGCATCTTCAATTATTGCATCTGAGATCCCTTTTTTTTTAAGCTCATACCTTAAGGCAAATTTAGATTTGGGCCGTATTTTTTCCCTTGTGGATACGAACTCTGCAGCAAACTCACTGTCATTAAGCAGTCCCTCTTTTTCTATCATTAAAAGTACTTCTGTAATAACGTCATCTTTGAACTTTTTTTTAGAAAGATTGTCTCTTACTTCTTTACTGCTTCTTGTTCTGGCTGCTAAAAAATTTATGCTTGAGTTATAGGCTTTGAGTATATTTTTTTGAAATTTTGAAGTTGTCATATTTGAAGTGGTTTTTTTTGTGGTTCCCACGTTATGGTTAAACGGGCAAGTTCCGGGCTATTATTTTTTTCATTGCTGACGTTCTTGTCTCTGATGGAGTGATAAGTTACAAGATTGTTAAAATTTTGAGTGATTTGGGTTTTTGATATAATTTGACCCGGATAAAAGGATTCCTTTAAGAAAGTCACATTAATTTTTTTAATTGTAAAACTGTTTAATATTTTTTCAGGGAGGGTCTCAACTGCCCATGCAATATAAGTAGTATTATTAACATGCCTGTTTAAATCAAGATCATGCATTCTGATTTTGAAAGTATGTTCGTGGTCTGTGCATTCAACCATTTTTGAATTATAAAAAAATTCTTCTACATCTAATTTATTTTTACAAAGCATTTCCTCAGTCATAAACTCATCTAAATGGCGTGGAGTGCCGGTTGTTTTATTTATGATTATCCAGGATCCAAGGGCATTAACAATTTCTTTGTTGCTTCCGGTTTTAATTTCAAACCATCTTAAATCATAGAGATTCTTATGGGCACTTCTCCAAATACTTATAGACAGGTCTTCATCTAGTTCTGGAGTATTCTTTATCTCAATCTGATATCTTGATATTATCCAAAATAAATTTTTTGGAGCAAGATCTCTACTTGAAATTTTTAGTTTGAGTGCATATTCTACTGCTATATCCTGAAGCATATTCATTATACTTACAATTTTGAGATCACCTGCCTGCCCAATATTGGAAAATGAGTTTTTAATTTTTTTGGTATATACCATATTGTATTTCATTCTTTTTTCTTGTTTCCATTTCCAGGGAGTTTTTCCCATAATTTAAAAGGAGTTTTGATTATATTTGTCATAAGATTCATTAGCCCCTTGCCTACTGAAACAGGATGTAAAGGTACAACTGAAGGATCGTTTATTTTTCCGGATATTTTTACGGGGATTGAAATTAAATTATTGTCAAGCATAGTGTTTACAAGCGGTATTCTTTCAATTAGAAGATCAATCGTTTTAAACGGTGCTACAAGGCAAGTTAAATCTAAATCATTCTTTACAGGGTCAATCGTACCCTTAAAGACAAGAGCCATATCATGCCCGTCAATAAGCGCTTCTTCTAAAATTATTATGTTGTTAACAATCTTTGCTTTGACATTTATTGAATTATATTTAAAACCCTGCTGTTTTACATCAGGCAACTCGCCTTTAAAAAATGTTGAGATATTTATGACAGATAAAATTCTGGAAACGAGAGTTAAGCGATGTATTGTTCCATCTTTTGTTGTTAAGTTAAATTTTCCGTTTAACCCATTGGTATTCCTTTGAATCCCTACATTGGTCTGAAAATCATTAAAATCAGATTTTTTGTACTTAAGAGAATCAGCTTGTAATTTAATATGCTTTTCAGGAAAAGTAGTATTCCTCTGTTCACTTGAAAAAACAGAAGTCTTATTTTTTATAAATAGATTTTTAATCAAAGGTTCAATATCAATGACATCAGCGAATATAGTATAGCTTGATTTTTCTTTTGACTTAATAAGGATCTTCTTTTCATCAGTATAGTCTATAAGTTTTTGATAAGGAGGGGACTCAGACTTGAATATTTTTTCAAGTGTTTTTGTGTTTATCTGCCCATCAAATTTAAAAAAATTGATATTATTCTCTATATCAGTAGCAAATTTTACGTTAGTATCTAAATTATCGATGATACTAAGTTTTTTTAAAGAGAAGCTGCCTCTGTTGTTCTTCTCGGTAGCAAGATTTATTTTTGGACCATTTAGGAATTCAAGTTCTCCTATGAATGTTTCAGAGCCTTCTGTTGATTTATATGATGCGTTTGAAAGAGTAAACGGAGTTGTAATATTTTCTATTTCTTTATTTAAAGTAAAATTAGAAATTAATCTGGTGTCTGAAATTTCAGCATCTATATTTTCAATAAATAATAACTGGTCTGAAATTTGAAAATCACATGATGATAAAAATATTCCTCGTGTTTGATTAGATTGTCTAATCGAGGATTGCTCAATAGAGGTATACTCAATCAGGGTTTGTTCGCATGATCCTTTAACATTAAATTTTAACTCGTCTGGTTTTAAAATATCTCCTGTTATGGTTGTTGAATCAATTCCAAAGTATCCCGTCCCAATAGCTAAGTCAGGAACAAAGGTTTTAATGTTTTTAAAGCCGGTTAACCAGTTAAAAATTTCATTGGAATCAATTAAGGCATTTCCTGATCTGATGTCAATTAAGTTGGTATCATCTAAAGCATAAGACCCTGTAAAGTTATAAAAATAACTTTTTCCAATTTTACCTCCAAAGTCCGTAAGAGTAACCATATTGTTTTTATACTGAAATTTTCCCATGTTGATTTTAATTTTCCCGGGTGCTCGCCGATACTCACCTGATCCTCTGGTGTCTTCAACTATAACTATAACATCAAGATCATCTCCGGTTTTCAGCTCAAGATGAAGATCTCCGTCAACAATTCCTTCAATATTTGTTACAAGTTTAAGTTCTTCTGCAAGTAAAGTCTCAGGAAATAATTCCATTAAGACCTTTTGAATATCTAAAATAGGGGCATTAATTTTGAATGAACCTCTAAAAGGGAAGTCAACCTGGTTTAAAAGATCAATCTCAAGGGTACCATTATTGATAACAGCATTTTTTAAGTTGCCTTTTTCAGCATTAATATACAACATGCCCTTTTTGATCAGGGCAGTCCCAAATACTTTTTCCGGGATAAGTTGTGTATTGGGTATTTTGATATCTCCATTTTCCACTTGACCATTAAGTATCATATTCTCAGGGCGAAACAGGTTCCTTAAATCTTTTTCTTTAAAAAAAACAGTGATTTTTGATGCATTGCCTGCTCTTACAATGTCAAACAGGTTTTCACTCACCTCTTCCTTATTAAAAAGATCAAAGTATGCATTTTTTGCTTGGTTAATATCAACGTTTTTTCCTGAAAATTCTATTTGGGCTTTATTTGTTTTTCTATCATATAGAAATTCAATCCCCAACGTCATTGATGGGTACTCAAAAATAGTTGGAGTAACAGTGATCTGGGTCTGATCTTTTGTTATATTGAAATTGGTCTTTAGATTTCTAAGGATAATCAGGTCTTTATTTTGTTGGGAATCTAAATTAAAGATATTTTTATTAAGACCATACTTTACAAGTACTTCTTTATTTAAAGCAAAATTGGTTATTAAAAGATTGCCAGTTATTTTTTGATTATTATTGATTGTTATTGATGCATCAAATTTTTCAGCAAAATCGTACTGGGAATTATGTATAAGAATTGATAATCCTTTATCTTTATTGATAAATTTTTTAATTTGATTAGTCTGTAAGAAATCAATGGGATCAGGGACTGCAGAAGGGGGTCTGTCTTTTAATTTTAAATCTAGTTTATAATCCATTATAAAAATCTTATTTATAACAGGCTTTCCTTTTATCATTTTTTTTAAATCAGGATATATTAGAATTGTCTTAATTGAGAATGTGGTATTATTCCTGGTTTTGAGTGTCAGGTCTCTCAGCCTTAAAGCAGGTACAGGGAAAAGGTCAAAGTCAATATCATTTGTATTGGCACTTATTTGATTTTGATGGGTAATAATTTGAAACAATTGGTTTTGTATATATTTGATATTAAGAAACCATGGGAAAGAATTAATCAGCAATATCAAAAGAATAGAAAATACTAAAATAACATGGCATAAAATTTTTATTTTATTTTTTGCTTTTAATAAAAACATAAATCACCATGTATAACCGTTATCTTCAGATATTTGAATAAATTCAGATGCTATTATTTCGGTTTCATCCAGAAGAAAATCCTGAGTTAGTTCTTTAATATCTTTAAGATCGGATAGATTTTTGACAGGTTTTATATTTTTTGTAATTAAATAATCGTTTTCGATTTCAAGTTCCCTTATTCCATCTTTCTTTTTCTGAGCATTTCTTTCTTTAAAATTTAGTGACAGGTAATCTAATTTACTTATTTGTTCACTTAATTCATATTTTTTGTTTACATATATAAATTCAGGCTTCTTTTCTGTTCTTTTTTTATATGACTCCGTTAATTGAGAAATACTGTATGAAAGGTTGTTATATGGTTTATAAAAAGCCCGTATTGATTTGTCATAGGAAAGGGCATTGTCAAGAGAGCTCTCACCGACATGGCCTGCATTATAAATATATGGAAGTTCTATATCAGGTAGAATACCGTGCTTTTGCGTTGACTCACCGGATATTCTGTAGAACTTAGCAGTGGTAATTTTGAGTTTCCCTTTAGACAATGAGATTAATGTTTGAACAGTTCCTTTACCAAAACTTCTTGTACCTATTATCAATCCACGGTTATAATCCTTAATCGCTCCTGCAAATATTTCTGAAGCTGATGCACTCATGCGATTAATCATAACAATTAAGGGTCCTTGATACTTAATTTCTTTATTATTATCAAACAGGCGTTTTGTTCTGTATTTGGTTTTTATCTGAACCACAGGTCCGGATTTGATAAAAAATCCTGTTAAGACATCTGCTTCATGGAGAGATCCTCCACCATTGCCTCTAAGATCAACTATAAGTCCATCTATTTTGTCTTTTTTAAGCTCATTGAGTAATACGGAAACATCATTTGTAGTACTTTTATAATTTTCTTCCCCATTATGATATGCATCGAAATCTAAATAAAAAGTTGGTATTGTAATAATACCGATTTTGTATTGTTTGCCATTATGTTCTATGATTTTACTATCTTTAGTTGCTGATTGTTCCTGCAATTTAACTTTATCTCTTGTTATGCTGACTATTTTTGTTGAGTTTTTTTTCTGAACAGGAATAATTTTTAATCTGACAGTCGTGCCTTTAGGACCTCGAATTAATTTGACAACATTATCAAGTCGTAATCCAACTACATCTATAAAATCACCATCATGACCTTGTCCCACCCCAATGATTTTATCTCCTGGCATGAGTTGTTTTGTTTTATCAGCAGGTCCTGCGGGAATAAGCCGTAAAATTTTTGTATACTGGTTCTCATTTTGAAGCATTGCTCCTATGCCTTCAAGGGATTGACTCATAACAATATCAAAATCTTCATATTTTTTTGGAGCAAAATATTTTGTATGGGGACCAAAACTTGTAGTAACAGCGTCCATGAATAACTGGAAAGCATCGTTTGAATTAATTTGAGCAATATAATTTAACCTGTTCTCCCAGGTATTTTTGAGAATTTTAAAAATTTCCAGGTTTGTGGAATCATCAAGTTTCAGCTCAATAATATAATTTTTAAGCTCTTTTTTCCAAAGTTGTTTCAGCTCACCAATATTATTACTCCAGGATTGCTTGTCTTTATTAATTAAAATTTTGTCATCTATAGTAAAGTCAATTTGTTCTTCCCATGATTTTGACAAATTTAGTTGAAAGGATGATCGTTTATGAGCTCGTTCAAGGTAAAGGTTAAAAACCTTATAGGCAAATGAAAGATTGCCGTTTTTTATACTGTTGTCCAGAGTGAATTCAAATTTTTTAAACTCCTGAATCTCTTTTTTTAAAAACAAGTGTTTAAGCGGGTCAAGGCTGTTTATATAATTGGTAAATATTTTAGAAGACGTTGAATCGTTTAGTTTTAGCCTTAAATAATGATTGGATCGAACATTTTTTAAAATTTCAATACACATGCTTGAGTCTTCTTCTGAATATTGAACTTTTTGAAACTTTGTTTTATTTTGATAGGCATGTGTCGTTGCAGACAGCAGGCAGAAGGTTAATAAAAAGCAAATAACCGCTATTAATTTCTTAATATTTATTTTCATAAGTTCTCTTCAATATTTTCAGGTTTCTCAAAACTAATTCTTCCTAACTTCCCTTGTCTTAATTCATTTATAAGCATTTCATAAGCTCTCTGAATATCAATTTTCCCACCTTTTTTCAAACATCCTCTTTTTTTTCCTATTTCTTCTATAATACGAGTTCTGTCACTGGAGATTTTGTCAAATTTATACCTTGTTTTTAAAAGGTCAGGATAATTATTTATTAAAAAATTTAAAGTAAAAGCTCCCGTGTCATTGTAATCCATTGCAGTACTGGCAATTGCGCCACTTGCTGCAAGAATATCAGCCCTTAGTTTTGGTTCAAGAACAGGCCAGAGTATACCTGGAGTGTCATAGATGTCTATATCTTTTGTTGCCATTCTTTGATTATGCCTGGTAATGGCAGGAACATTTCCTGTTTTTGCAGCTTTTTTGCCGACAATAGAATTTATTATGGTTGATTTACCCGTATTTGGAATCCCAATAACCATAATTTTGGTTTTTTGAGCTTTGTTTTTTTTAGTAATTCTTTGACAATATTCAATTGCACGTTTTGTCTCTTTAGGGTTTCGTCCTGTAATGGCAAGAGCTTTTTCATTGTTATCTTTAAAATAATCAAGCCATGCTTTTGTAACAGCAGGGTCTGCAATATCATTTTTATTTAATATTTTTATTTTCAGGATATTTTTACAAATTTTTTTGATATTGGGATTGGAGCTGGAAAAAGGCAGCCTTGCGTCAACAATTTCCAGAATGATATTTGCTTTTGATATGGAATTTTTTAATAATTCCATTGATTCTTTCATATGTCCGGGAAACCATTGAATATTCATTTTAAATGACTTTTAATTTATTACCTTTAAATTTAAGTATAAAATAAAAAAAATCAAATACTATCATACTCAGGAAAAAGTATAAATACTTTCATAGATTTGGGTATATTTCATAATTTATTGACTTGGATGTTTTGATTTGAGAGAATTGTAAAATGGAATTTAAAAACAATAATAAACAGATTGGGATAATTTGCTTGATGCGCCTTGTATTGTATTGTTGGTGCGTGTTCTTTGCGATTACTTTGTCATCTTTTGCTGATGATACAAATAAAATTTATTCAAATGAGTTTGAATTGCCTTCCTTGATAGAATGTGTGAGGTTTTCAGAGCCTTTGTTCTTTTGCGGCAATCAGGTTCCTCTTTATAGACAAGATGTAAGAGAAAGGCTGGAAAAAGAAGTTCTGCTGGCACTTTGGGACAGACCCCAGGTAATTTTGTGGATTAAAAGAGCTTCAAAATATTTTCCCCATATGGAAAAAATTATAAACCAGGCAGACCTTCCTGATGATTTGAAATATGTTGCTGTGATAGAGAGTGGTCTGAGACCTCATGTAAGCTCTCATAAAGGGGCAGTCGGATATTGGCAGTTTATGCGACCTACTGGTAAGATGTATGGATTGAAAATTAACTATAAAATTGATGAACGACGTAATCTATTTAAATCAACCAGATCAGCCTGTAAATATTTAAAAGAGCTTAACAGACAATTTGATGATTGGTTCCTTTCTGTTGCCGCATACAATATGGGAGCCCGTGGCTTAAAAAATCAAATTAAAGTTCAGGAAACCGATGAATTTTATTCATTATATCTGTCAGAAGAAACTCAAAGATATGTTTTTAAAATCATAGCAGCAAAGTTTATTATGGAAAATCCTCAAAAGTTTGGATTTATTTTTCAAAAACAAGATTATTATCCTGTCTTTGAATTTGATAAAATAAATATTAATTCCTCCCGCCAGCTTCCCATTGCATTAGTTGCGAAAGCAGCAGGAGTTTCCTTTAGAACAATTAAAGCAATGAATCCTGAATTACGTGGATACCATCTTGCTCAAGGCAAGAATTCAATTTTAGTTCCAAAAGGATTAATACAACAATTTGAAGCAAGATTTGACGAGTACTTTGCTAAATGGCAGGGCTCTGATGACGGAAAAATTCATAGGGTCAGAACAGGGGAGAACCTTGCTTTGATTGCAAAAAAATATAATGTAAGGCTTTCATCCCTTATAAAATGGAATAATTTATCACACAGGAGTATCATTCATCCGGGCGATGAATTGATTATAGAAGCTAATTAGTTGATCATAGGTATTGATCTTGGAATCAAATGCAACAAGTTTTTTTAGTTTATCTCTTTTATTATTCTTTTAATACCTCTTCAACAATTGGCTCATCTTTGGGTGGTGTTTCAGGCGCCTTCTTTTTTGGTGTTACCTTTTTCTCCACAGGATTGGATTGAGCTTTTTTTGAAGTAGTTGTAATTTTTTGTTCAAGCTTATCAAGTTTTGTATTGATTGTCTGATTCATCTTGTCAAGTTTATTATCAAGAGTTTGATTAGTAAGAGCATTCTTTTTAAATTCATTATATCTTTTTTCCAGAATACTCAGGTTTTTTGACGTTGTTGCAACTGAATTTTCGTATTCTGATATTAATAAAGATTCTGCATTTAATTTTTTATCTATATCAGCAATATTTGTTTCAAGCTTGGTTTTTGTGTCATTAATCAAGGATTGATTTTTTTTAATTTCTTTTTCAGTTTTGCCTAAGGCAGTTTTATTTTTAGAAGTGACAGAGTTGAGCTTGGCAATATCCTTACCTGTCTTTTTTTTGTCTGCCTTTTGGGAGGATAACTTTGCAAGGCTACCTTCAAGTTTTGTTATTTTTTTATTAATTCCAGGCAGTGTCGTTTCAAGCATTGATTGGATTTTTGCAAGTTGTACATCAAGAGCATTAGTTCTTTTTTCAAATTGTTTTGTAATTTCCAAAATTTTAGTTTGCTTTTCATTATTAACATCAATGACAGTCTCCTGCATGTCAAAGTAACCAAATATGAGTATAGCGCCAATTATGCATGGAATAATTATGGAAATAATTGTGATTCTGTTGCTAAGCTTGTCAATTCTCAATGTATTGATTTCTTTGTTATGCTCTGAAACAACTGATTTGTTATCTTCATGATCAAAGCCGCCAATTCTTAGCTCTTTCATTGAATATATCCTTTATTTTTATTAAACTTATTTATTCCCATTCTATTGTGCCGGGAGGTTTTGAGGTAATATCAAATACAACTCTGTTAACATGATCTACCTCATTGATAATTCTATTGGAAATTTTTCCTAAGAGATCATGGGGTAATTTTGCCCAGTCTGCCGTCATTGCATCATTGCTGTTAACAGCTCGTATGGCAATACAATTATCGTAGGTACGCTTATCCCCCATAACCCCAACACTTTTTATCGGTAATAAAATAGCAAATGATTGCCAGAGTTTTCTGTATAAACCAGCATTCTGGATTTCTTCTAAAACAAGTGCATCAGCTTCTCTTAAGATCGATAGTCTTTTTTCAGTCACTTCTCCCATGATTCGAATGGCAAGACCGGGTCCTGGAAAAGGTTGTCTGAAGACTAAGTCTTCATTTAGTCCAAGGCTTAACCCCAGTTTCCTGACCTCATCCTTAAACAACAAATCAAGGGGCTCAATAAGGTCAAGTTTCATTTTTTCAGGGAGACCGCCAACATTGTGATGGGATTTTATTATTGACGTGGGACCGCCAAAAGCAGATTTTGATTCAATAATATCAGGATATAAAGTCCCCTGGCCTAAAAATTCAGCATCATCGATCTTATCTGCTTCTGATTCAAACACTTCAATAAAAAGATTTCCTATTATCTTTCTTTTTTTTTCAGGGTCAGACACACCTTTAAGGGCAGTTAGAAATTTTTCTTTTGCATCAACAAATTTTATATTCATATCCAGAT
>JAIOSM010000471.1 GCA_021107575.1 Desulfobacteraceae bacterium
CTTGCGGAACAAAAAGTAGATCGAATCTTTTATCCCATTGTGATGTATGAAAGAAATGAATTTAAAGATACACTAAATTCATTTAACTGCCCCATTGTCAGTAGCTATCCAGATGTAATAGAAAGTGCCATAAACCCGGAAAAAAAATTCAATATCCCATTGGATAAGCCTGTTATAACCTTTAATAATAAAAATCTGTGTAAAAAAACCTGCACTGAATATTTAGAACAATTTGGCATTAATAAAAAAACCATTAATAAGGCCTTTGCTATCGCTCTTATTTCCCAGAAAGAATATAAAGAGAGCATAAAAATTAAAGCAAAAAAATTGATTGCCAAAGCAATAAAGAATAATAGTATATTGATTATCCTTGCCGGCAGACCTTATCATATTGACCCTTTAATCAATCATAAAACTCCTGAAATCCTGGCAGATTTTGGAATAGACACAATAACTGAGGATGCGATTGAGCCTGGCAGCCCTGAGCATGATGAGTATGGTCACACAAATGCTTTTAAGGATATCCAGGTGATTACCCAATGGTCATACCCTAATCGACTATATAATGCAGCTCACTTTGTAGCATGGCATTCAGATAATTTTCAATTGATTCATATAAATTCTTTTGGTTGTGGTCCTGATGCAATAGTAGCTGATGAGATAAAAGAAATATTAAAAACCGGAGCCAAAAATCATACTTTGATTAAAGTAGACGAAATATCAAGTTTGGGATCTGTAAAGCTGAGATTACGGTCCATGATCGAATCTCTAAAAAATCAAAAGAAAAAAGAAAAAAGAAAACTCCTGCCAAGGCAAACCATTCCTTGTTTTGAAAAAAAAGATAAAAACAGAACTATTTTGGCGCCTTTTTTTGCAGAAGATTATTCCCCGTATCTGCCGGCAATATTTGCAAATGCAGGTTATCGATTTAAAATTCTTCCAAAGCCGGATAAAGCATCTGTTGAATTAGGACTCCGTTATTCCAATCATGACATATGTTATCCTGCAACAGTAGTTATTGGCGATATAATCAAAGCATTAAAAAGTAAAAAATATAAGAATGACGACATTGCCATTGGCATCACTCAAACTGGAGGGCAATGCAGGGCAACAAGTTATCTGTCTTTGATCAGAAAGGCAATGATTGCATCCGGGTTTGGTGATGTTCCAATTATTTCTGTTACAACAGCAAAAGGTCTTGTTAATCAGCCGCGGTTTGAAATTGACTGGTTAAAAATGACTAAAATACTTTTCATTTCAACCATGTTTGCAGATTGTATTGCCAAGATGTATTACACTACAGTTGTCAGAGAAAAAATAAATGGTCAAAGTAATAAAATAAGAAACCACTACATGAATGCAGTGAGTTTGCCCATTGAAACAAGCAATTACCCGAAAATTTTTAAATTGCTGAACAATGCTATTTCCGATTTTAACAATATCAAAGTTAATGATATTGATTTGCCGAAAATGGGTATTGTGGGCGAAATCTATGCAAAATATAATTATTTTGGCAATCAACACCTGGCTGACTGGCTTATTGAACATGAAGTAGAGCCTGTTATCCCCCCTATTGTTGACTATTTTATTCAGGATCTGGTCAACTATAAGGAGAATATCAAATCAAAAATCAGAGAAAAAAAGATATCTGATCTGATCGGATATCCAATTGAATTATTTATAAATAAATACCATAAAAAAATAGATACAATATTTTCAAAATTCAGGTACTATACTCCTTTTTACGATATTACAACTGTTGCTCAAAAGGCGGGTAAAATTCTAACCATGACTAACCAATTCGGAGAAGGTTGGCTGGTTGCAGGCGAGATCAGTTGTTTTGCAGACCAGGGAATCAATTATGTGTTGAGCTTACAGCCATTTGGCTGTATTGCAAACCATATAATCTCAAAAGGTGTGGAAACGAAAATTAAATCAATCTATCCTGATATGAATTTGCTTTTCCTGGATTTTGATGCCGGCACAAGCGAAGTCAATATCCATAACAGATTACATTTTATGGTTGAAAACGTTAAATCAACTCATGGAACAAGTACCTTGGCAAGCTGTGCAAATCCCATCCCGCCTTCATCTGCTGTTATCCATGCAGGTTTGAATGAAAGCCTGTCCTGAAATGCAAGAACATTGGCAACACCTACAGAGTTGGGAAAATATTCAAACATGGGCTCATCATTGGGCGAATCCCCGATATAGATAACGTTTTCCTTTATTGTATCAATATCTGTTTTAAATACTTCTCTAAACATGATTTTGGTCATAGCAAGTTTGTCATATGATCCGAACCATCCATTCACATGGATAGAGCTGACTTTTGCAGTTGCGCCACCTTGTTCAAAGATATCAACAATTTTATCAATATCAGTTTGAGACAGAAGAGGAACGTCTTCGGCAAAATCAATGGCAAGATCAGCCTCCCGGTATGGTTGATCAGCCGAGATCACACACTCTGGAATTGATTGCAGGATCTTCTGTTTTATAGTCACCAGTTTTATTTGATCCTGTTTGCGTTCCTGATCTGTTTTAAAATACCTGCGTATCATTTTTTTTGTATGTATATCATAAACAAAGTAAAATGCGCCGTTTTCACCGACAATCCCTTTAACAGGCCACATTCTTGCGATATGGTCGCACCACCCTGCGGGTCTGCCAGTGATGGGGATAACTTTTATACAGGCTTTGTCAAGATCTTCCATGGCCTTAAAAGCACATGCCGGTATTCTGCCTTTATGGGTTATGGTATCATCAATATCTGTGAGTAGATATGTTATGGAAGACCTTTTTTCTTGTGGAAAATCTTTTATCGGTTTCATATCTATTCTACTTTCCTGTAAAGATGGCTGCAATAGTTTATACTGTACTATTTTTCTTTCTCAATCAAGCCTTTTACAAACCACCTTTGCATAAGCAGTACCACCAGAATGGAGGGCACCATGACAAGGACAGCTGCACCAAGAGCAATATTCCACTCAGGCAGATCATCCGCCTGGGGTATGAGGTTTTGAAGACCGATAACAGCAGTTGTCATTTTAGGATTGGTCGTAACCAGCAGGGGCCAGAGATATTGATTATACCCATATACAAACTCAATGACCACAAGAGCTGCTATATTTGTCTTGGACAGCGGGAAAAGAATTTTCCTGAAAAACATCATTGGAGAAGCTCCGTCAATTTTTGCAGCCTCGCAGAGTTCTTCAGGAACAGTCAAAAAAAACTGCCTGAACAAAAAAGTGCAGGTTGCCGACGCCACCAGAGGCAGAATAAGCCCGGTATAACTGTCAAGCAGACACCAGTTGAGAGTGACACTGATATCATTGCCGCTGAACCATGACATAAGGCTGTTTAAATGTAAAAAATCCCATAGGGACTGAAGAGGAGAAAGAACATTAGCTGCCATTTCATAAGTAGGAAGAATTCTGACTTCCACAGGGAGCATTAAAGTACAGAAAACCGATGCAAAAGCCACAACCCTGAATCTGTAATCAAAGTAAACAATGGAAAAGGCACCGATCATGGATACGGCAATTTTTCCAATGGTGATACCCGATGCCATAATAAAGGAATTTGTGATCTGGGTGCCAAGGTCTCCCCTTGACCAGGCTTCTTTCATATTGACTATAAACTGGTCGCCAGGAATGAGGGGCATAGGGACTCTTGATACCTCTTCCAACGACAGGGTTGCTGCAATCAGGCTGTAAATTATAGGAAATCCAACAATAAATATTCCCAGCATTAAAAATGCATATGTAAAAAGATCGAGGAAAGGAGTTTTTTCAACCATAATATTTATCCACTATATTGCACCTTTTTTTCAACAAACCTGAACTGTAGAAAGGTAATAACAATTATCAAGGTCATGAGTACGACTGACTGAGCAGCCG
Organism: Desulfobacteraceae bacterium; assembly: GCA_021107575.1. Taxonomy (GTDB): domain Bacteria; phylum Desulfobacterota; class Desulfobacteria; order Desulfobacterales; family Desulfobacteraceae; genus JAIOSM01. Next base: position 3,900 of record JAIOSM010000471.1, read on the forward strand.
AAGATCCTAGATTCAAACCCACAAATCCATCCTGATACACCTTGTAAACCAGGATATTAGTTGAACCGCCGGGACCTCCCTGGGTCACTGTATGAATAATTCCAAATGTTTCAAAAAAAGAATAAATAATATTCATCACCGTTAAAAAGAAAAATGTCGGAGATAAAAGAGGGAATGAAATAAACCAGAATCTTTTAAAGGGGCTTGCCCCATCTATAGCGGAAGCCTCAATCAAGGATTTGGGTATGGCCTGCATGCCTGCTAAAAAAAACACAAAATTGTAGCTGACTTGCTTCCAGGCGCTGGCCATGACGATCATTACCATGGCATCACTTCCGTACAGAACCGGGTTCCAGTTAACCCCAAGCCATTCTTTGATCGCTAAGGCAACGATGCCATAGGATGGATGGAGTAGAAAAAGCCACATAATACCCGAGATTGCTGGTGCAACTGCATAAGGCCAGATAAGCATGGTTCTTACCAAAGCCTTTGCTTTAAGCGCCCTGTTAGCCATGGAGGCAATAAAAAGTCCCAGAGATATTGAAACAAAAGCAACTGCTATACTAAAAGTAAAAGTGATGAAGATTGATTTCAGATAAAGTGGATCTGTAAAAAGTTCAATATAATTATAAAACCACACAAATTTTGATTTTCTTCCAAATGGATCACTTAAAAGAAAGGACTGAAAGATACCCTGAACAGCCGGCCAGTAGAAAAAAGTCAGAGTAACAAGCAACTGAGGGAAAATCAGCAGATACGGTAAATATTTTGATTTGAAAAATGAACGTTTTATCATGGTTTTATCTTGGGCAAAAAAAGGAGTCAGATAGATATCTGAAAATTTATCTGACTCCTTGCGGTTCTACTTATTTATAGGTTTTTTCAAAAGTTCTTAACTGAGCATTACTCCTTGCAGTTGCATTATCCAATGCTGCCTGGGGCGATTTTTTCCCATTCCATACCTGTTCCAGTTCTTCATTGATAATATTTCTGATCTGGACAAAATAACCAAGCCTTAACCCTCTTGATATTTTAGTTGGAATAGCTCTGTTGAGCTGATTAATACCAACAGTCTGAAGCGGATTAGCATCATAATATCCTTTGGCTTTCAAAGAGTCATAGGCATCAATAGTAATGGGGAAATACCCTGTTTCCTTATGCCAGTATTCCTGCATTTCATTTCCGGCCAAAAATTTTAAGAAAGCTGCAACACCCTTATACTCTTTTTTTGAATGGCCAGTGAGTACCCATAGGGAAGCTCCGCCGATGATGCTGTTCTGGAGTTTTTTTGTACCCGCTTCCACTGGAAGAGGAGCTGCGTCCCATTTAAAATCCTTAACTGCTTTTTTTAATTTTGCAATGCCACTGATGGAATCAATATAAAAGGCTACATTCTGGGCAATAAATTCTGATTTTGGACCCTGATATTTTTGACCGCCATACATAAACCGTTTGTCATCTGCCCATGATTTAAGCCGTGTGATATGTTTTACCACCTGGGGGTTGTTAATCTCAAGTTCACAGTCAAGCCCTTCATATCCGTTAGCCTTGCTGGCAAAGGCAATATTATGAATAGCACTGTAATTCTCAATCTGAGTCCATGACTGCCATGCTGTAACCATACCTGCTTGTGCAATATTGGCTTTGACAATTTTTTTAGTAATTTCACCCAATTCATCCCAGGTCACGGGCGTATCTTTTGATAAAGGCGCAATCCCTGCTTTTTTTAACATGTCAGCATTATAATACATAATGGGTGTGGAAGAGTTAAACGGCATTGACATTAGATTACCATCAGCATTCATATAATAGGAAAGAACAGCTTGAAGATATCTTGACCAGTCCACATCAATCTTAGCATCCTTCATTAGTTCAAACACCGGATAGATGGCTCCTGAAAGCATCATGGTCTGGGTTCCTACTTCAAAAACCTGAAGGAGATGGGGTTGTTTTTTAGCCCTGAAAGCTGCAACACCGGCATTCATTGTTTCATCATAATTGCCTTTGTTGGTTCCAACAACTTTGTACTCTGACTGAGATGCATTAAATTCATTAATCATGTTTTTAACCACTTCACCTCTGGCACTTCTCATGGCATGCCACCAGTTAATGGTAATTGCAGGGACCTCAGCTTTTACTATAGCCTTTTCCTCTATAAGTGCATCGACTTTTTTTGATAAATCGTCTAACCTTTTTGATAACTCTTCTATCTGTTTTTCAAGTTTTGAAGTATCAACTTGTTTCTGATCCTGTTGCCCGCAGGAAACAAAAAACAGACTAAACAAAAAAATAAAAAACAATGGTATAATAATAAATTTTCTTTTCATGATTCACTCCTCTTTTTAAATTATTTAGCAACTTATGTTTATTTATTGAGCTTGCCAATAAAAATAAAATGTTCCTTTTTTATTGTTTTTATTCAGCTTTATTAGGATACAGTAAAAGAGTCAAGATTAAATTTGTTTTTTTAAAAAAAAGATTTGCATAATGATAATTTTTGTTGTTTTATGATCATTAATAAAAACAATTAAATTTATTAACATATAAAAATCAGGATATTAAATGACTGAGTTGAAATTCGAGAATGTTATCAAAAAATATGGTAAAATCGAAGTAATTCATGGAATAAATCTTGATATTAAAAATAAAGAATTCCTTGTTCTTGTAGGCCCTTCCGGATGCGGTAAATCTACCCTGCTCAGAATGGTCGCAGGGTTGGAGGAGATATCCAGTGGCACGATTTTAATTGATGGAAAAATTGTCAATGATATTGCACCAAAAGACAGGGGTCTTGCCATGGTATTCCAGAACTACGCCCTTTATCCCCACATGAATGTTTTTAATAATATGTCATTTGGATTAAAATTAAGCAAAACACCCAAAAACGAAATTAAACAAAGGGTAGAAGAAGTGGCGAATATTCTGGGTCTTGAAGACCTGCTGACAAGAAGACCCCACGAGCTTTCCGGAGGACAGCGTCAACGTGTTGCAATGGGACGTGCCATGGTCAGAAAACCTTCTATATTTCTTTTTGATGAACCTTTGTCAAACCTTGATGCCAAGCTTCGCATCCAGATGAGAGCAGAGATAAAAATGCTCCACCAGAGAGTTAACTCAACAATAATTTATGTTACCCATGACCAGATAGAGGCCATGACTCTGGCAGACAGGATTGTTGTTCTCAAGGATGGATACATTGAACAAGTCGGCACCCCGCTTGAGCTTTTTGAAAAGCCGGTGAATACATTTGTAGCAGGATTCATAGGGACTCCACCCATGAATCTTGTTGAATGCAAAATAAGCAAACAAGATGACAGCACTTTTGTTCAGTTTGAAACCGGGCTTAAATTTTCTATTCCTGAAAAGCAGGGAACTGATCTGACTGATGGTCAAAAAGTTATCCTTGGACTTCGAGCAGAAGAAGTAACACCAATAAATACCAATACCTCGCTTCCAAAAGACTGGATTTTTCAGGGAAACATCCAGGTTGTTGAACCTTTAGGAAATGAAACAAACCTTCATCTGGATATTATGGGAGTTAAAATGATGTCCAAAAGTGAGGGTAGACAGACTTTCAAACCAAATGAAAATATAAAAGTTGGCCTGAATCTCAATGAAATGCACCTGTTTGATCTTGAAACCACCCGAGTGGTTTACTGATTCAAGCCTTTAGATTAACTTATTTTGCAATAATAACGTCTATACCAATATCTTCCAGTTCTTTTTTAAAACCGGGTTTGATTCCTGCATCGGTAATCAGTATATTAACCTTATCTATTGGTGCTGTCACAAAATTTGATACCACGCCCATCTTACTGCTGTCTGCAACTACAATAACCGGACCCAGAGTCTGATCAATCATCAGACGGGCCACTGCGGCTTCTTCCTGGATAGGGGTTGTTAGACCAAATTTTATGCTGACCCCGTCAACACCGATAATGGCTTTACTGCCGCAGACGCTTTTAAGTATGGTATGGGTAAGGTCACCAATCAAAGAATTTGATTGCCTCCGGAACAGTCCGCCAGTTAGAATCACTTCAATTTCAGGATTCTCAATTTCCACAAGGGCATTTGCATTACTGGTAATGACACGAAGATTTTTTCCAGATAAATGTCTTAAAACCTGTGTATTGGTAGAACCGGTATTGATAAGAAGTGTCTCCCCCGGCTCAATGATCCTGTTGACGGCAATGCCTATTTTTTTTTTGGGGAGACGGTGTTTCTGATTTTTTTCCACATAAAGGGGTTCTACCTTTACACGGCGGCGCAAAACAGCACCTCCATGGGTTCGTTCCAGCACCCCTCTTTTTTCCAATACATCAAAATCCCGGCGAATGGTAAGTTCAGTCACACCGAACAATTTACTTAACTCGGTGACCTTTACGATCCCTTTCTCCTCAATCATTTTTTGAACACGTGCCTGCCTGTCAACCGGTATTAATGTTCGGGTCATTTTTTTTGCCTCTGGTTAAAATAAATGAATATTTTATAGCAGGATTAGGAAACCAGATCAATTAATACAGATAATAAATAAAAACAATTGTATAAAACCGAAAAAAAAGGTATAAAAACGATAAAAAGAGAACAAAATAGTTCAATCATTAAATATGATTCTTGTTCATTGAAACAGGAGACAACATTGTGGAAACAGAAGTGCTAATCATTGGAGGTGGCGTTACAGGGACCGGACTTGCAAGGGATCTTGCTTTCAGAGGGATTTCATGCATTGTTCTGGAAAAGGATATGATCAATTCCGGTGCATCCGGCAGGAACCATGGTCTTCTTCACAGCGGGGCAAGATATGTATCTTCTGATCTCGTATCAGCCATGGAATGCAAAAAAGAAGGGGATATTTTAAAAAAGATAGCCCCTCACTGCATTGAAGAGACTGGTGGACTCTATGTTGCTACCCGAAACGATTCAGAAGATTATATTTCCTTGTTTCCACAGCTTTGCAAAAAGGCCGGTATTCCCTGCCAGGAGTTGAGTGTAAAGGACGCTCTGGAACTTGAGCCCGGGCTTTCAAATGATATCGTGGCAGCTTTCAGAGTAGAAGATGCTTCGGTTGATCCTTTTCATATCAGCCTTGAGAATATGAATCAGGCCATTGAATACGGAGCCAGGTATTTTAGTCATTGTAAAGTCACAAAAATTATTACAGGCTCCAAGGCCATTCAAAAAGTTGTAGTAAAAGATACGGCCAACAAAAAAATATTTGATATAGAATCAAAAATTGTGGTGAATGCATCAGGAGCATGGGCAGGTGAAATAGCAAAACTTGCCGGTATTCATGTGGACATGATTTATTCCAAAGGCACTCTTTTGATCACTCATAACAGGATCACCAACCATGTGATAAACCGACTGAGAATTCCTTCTGACGGGGACATCCTGGTTCCCGGTGGTACAGTATCCATATTCGGAACCACTTCCAGGCGGGTACACACCCTTGAAAGGATACAAGCCTCTATTGAAGAAACCGATTCTTTAGTAAGAGAGGCAAAAGCAATACTGCCTGAGCTTGAGAACACAAGGTATATCAGGGCATATGCCGGCGTCCGGCCATTAATCAATGAAAAGGATTCTCAAGAAAACAGCTCAGGTGATGACCGGGCTGTTTCAAGAGGGTTCTCCCTGATGGATCATAAAGAGGATAAAATTGATAATTTTATCACCATTACAGGTGGTAAAATGACGACCTTCAGGCTAATGGCAGAAAAAACAGCAAACCTGGTTGCAAAGAAGCTCAAAAACACACAAAAATGCCAGACCGCACTAAGGCCTTTGCAATCCAAAGCGCCAAGCCAAATGACGGAAGCTGGAATATCTTTTAAAAGCTGGACAAAAAAACACGATAAAGATGATATTATCATGTGTGAATGTGAAATGATTTCAAAAAATCAGTTTAAACATCTGATATCATGGCTCAAGAAAAGTAAGAAAGAAGCTGGTCTTAATGCCCTCCGTATCCACTCGCGACTGGGTAAGGGAGCTTGTCAGGGGACATTTTGCTGCCAGCGAGTTACAGGACTTATGTATGATGAAGCATATCTAAAAGAGGATGACGGCATTCACAATATAAAAGATCTGCTTCATGAACGGTTTGTAGGACAGAGGCCTATACTGTGGAATGGCCAGCTCTCCCAGGCAGAGCTTAGTGAAGCATTGTATTGCGGATTTTATGGACTTGAGCTTACAAAATAATTAAGGAATAAATTATTCATGGAATCTTTTCAACATATTGAAACAGATTTGTTCATTATCGGTTCAGGTATGGCTGGCATGTCCGCCGCTATTTTTGCAGCAAACCGAAATATTAAAAGCGTGCTTTCCGGTGGCGCAGGCGGGCTTGAACATTCAAGCGGCCTTCTGGATTTATGGGGTGCGTCTCTGACCCAAAAGGGACGAGTCACCAAAAAACCCTGGGATATGTTGCCAAAAATTTATGAACATATGCCTGACCATCCTTACGCAAACTTAAAAAAAAATACATTAAGCAAAGCATTTTTGGAACTGACAACTTCCTTGAAAACCCAGGGGCTGACCTATACAGGATATGATGCCTTAAACTCAATGGTCATGACACCCTTTGGCACGTTGCATCCCACCTATAGACTGCCCATTACCATGAAGTCGAATGTTGAGGCATTTAAAAAAAAAGAACCCTGTCTGATCCTTGATTTCAAAGGCCTGCGAGAATTTTCTGCTGTTTTTTTTAAAGAAGTAATGAAAAAAGACTGGCCCGGTATTAGCACCCAATGTCTTGAGTTCCCGGATACCCAATTGCGCCCGGAAGTTTCTACTCCTTTTTTGGCAAGGAGTTTTGAGACCAGACAAGTACAGGAAAAATTTATAAGTCTGGTAAAACCTTTTTTGAAAGGGAAAACCTATCTGGGGCTTCCGGCTATTTTAGGTGTTAATGCCTGTGATAAAGTTCTTACCGCTCTGGAAAAAGAACTTAATATTAATATATTTGAGATACCCACACCTCCTGTTTCTGTTCCGGGAATCAGGCTCAAAGAAACAATGATGAAAGCTCTGGAAGGGTCAAGTGTTACAATACTGCAAAACAAGCGGGTGACAAAAGTGTTAAAAGCTTCGAATAAGGGTTTTGAGTGCGAACTAGGATCAAATATATTCCCTGCTATTGTACATGCAAAGGCAGTATTGATAGCTACAGGAAGGTTTTTAGGGAGAGGACTTTATGCTGATCAAAAAAAGATTCATGAAAGCATATTTGATCTGCCTGTCTGCCAGCCGAAAACCAGAGAAGAGTGGCACATGCCCGATTTTTTTAACCTGAACGGCCACAGGATCAATCAGGCAGGTATTGAAACAGATGATCTTTTCAGGCCTGTTATGAATAATAAAAAACCTGTTTTTAACAACCTGTTTGCCTCAGGCTCTATCCTTGCCCATCAGGACTGGGTAAGAAGCAAATGCGGTGCCGGACTATCTATTGGAACAAGCTTTCATACCATAACAAATTTTTTAAAATATAAAACACGATGATATAGCAATATCAAATCACTTAGAAACAAACTTGATTGTAAAAGATTTATCTTTTACATCATAAATTTCAATACCAAAAGAATCAAAAGTCTTAAGCAAAAGAGCCTGGGCAAGTTGTTCAGCACTGCCTTTAAAACGGATACTGACTAAAGCCTGATCTGCGCCCAACTCTTTTGTCTGAACGCTTTTTGTTCCAGGCATAGCATTTAATGCCTTTCTCAACTGAATAAAACTTGCAAGGTAGTCTTCACCCTCAATTCTTGTCTCAATGGCTTGCTCTTTTTTTAATATGTTCTCTTCCCAGTATTTATTTGCTCCTGTTGTTATTTCTTCTGCTGCAAGGGTTCCAATTTTTATTAGTGCACTTTTGTTACCCTCTTTATTGTCATAATTTTTATCAGTTGCCTTTAGCTCAAAGGAGGTAATTTTCTGTTTTGTATTAACACTGAACATGTCAAGAGCAATATTTGCTTCATATATCTTCTCCTCGCCCATTTTGTTCAAGGCTTCAAAGGATTTTGCCTTGCCCATAATAATGATATCTGCCTTAAGTTTTTCCCCAAGTTTCATTGCGGCGGCAGTATCATAAACAAAGCTGAAAACTATCCCATACTTTTTAAAATCAACTTTTTTTGTACCACCTCCAACCACAGCGAATTCTTTATCAAGCATGACTTTTGTGATTTCATTTGCAACCAGCGATTCGTATGGTTGGGAATTTTTACCCCACCAATACTTAGGAAGGATATCCTGCTCACTTTTTTCGCTTATCAAAAGGAGTACAGCAGGTTTTTCTTTTTTACCTTTGATTATTTCATATCTTTTTAAATATTTTTTAAGAAGGGTTAAATCGACCCTTACTTTAACCGCCACAACATATTTGGCCTCTTCTTTCAATTCAGCAACAACACTGTAATTTACTATATACTTTGATGGGTTTAATAATACTTTTTCGTTTAGCGCCGCAAGATTAGATGCAAACTCTTCAGGGGAAAGTACTTCTGATACAGCTCTTTCCACTGATGATTTAAGAGCAGTGAAAACAGCCTTTTTTTTTATCTGAGGAGAAAATCCAGAAGTTATAGCTTGTGTCCCTGTTGCAGTAGTGCTGAATATCTTTTGAGTTTGTTTACATTCAACATTGGAAGTACTTACAAAAAATAAGAACCCTGCCAAAATAAAAAAAAATAGTAGTTTGATCTTATGAATTACTCTTCTCTGAGTCATTGCCCTTTATACCTTTCTTTGAATAGAATAATCTGCCAACATGGTTAATAATTCTTTTTGTTCTGATGATTCAAACAGCTCAAGACATGCTTTTGCGTTCTTAACATGTTCTAAAGCTTTTTCATTAGTATAATCAACACCTTTATATTCATGGATCATGACAACAAGCTCATCAAACTCTGTTTGATTAAACTCCTGAGCCTGAATTATTTTCTCAATTTTATTTTTATCTTTTTCCTGGGCCCTTTGCAGTGTTTTTATTAGAGGAAGTGTCAGCTTGCCTTCTCTTAGGTCAGCACCCGGATTTTTCCCGAGAGTTTTTGCATCTGATGTATAATCAAGAAGATCATCTGCCATCTGAAAAGCTATGCCAAGATGATACCCATATTTAAATAAGGCATCTTGTTTTTCTTTTGAAGCGTTTGCAAGCAAAGCACCACATTTGCATGCCCCCTCAATCAGTACAGCTGTTTTACGCCTTATAATTTCAAAATATTGATCTTCTGAAAGATCCAGCCTGCCCTTCTGGTTAAGCTGATCTATTTCTCCCTGGGCCATCTCCTCTGTTATATGGGAAATTGTAGAAATAATTTTAAGGTTTTCCGTTTTTGTGGCAATACTTAATGACCGTGCAAGCAGAAAATCACCGGTTAAGATAACCTTTGGAGTCTTCCATATTTTATGTGCTGCTTTTGCCCCTCGCCTCATGTCTGCCTCATCTATAACATCATCATGCAGGAGTGTTGCAGCATGGAGGTATTCAAACACAATTGCAAAATCAATAAGCTCTTTTACTGATTCTGCTTTTTCATGATATCCACACATTTTTGCACAGTTAATCATTAAAAGAGGTCTTAACCTTTTCCCTTTGCCAAATAAAAGGTGACCTGCAATCTCGCGGGCAAGTTCCAGTTGAGCATTCAAATTTTTCTTAAGTGAATCTTCAATTTTTTTAAGATCATCTTGAATTTTGATCATCACTTTACTCTTTAAATCCTGATTATTTATGCCTTGATCATTCATACCCTGACTCATACAACTTCCCCTGCAATATCGTATTCATAGCTTTCAGTAATCTTTACATCAACAAAGGCTCCGATTTCAAGATCAAACCCATAAATAAATGTTAATCCGTCAACTTCTGGAGCCTGGAACCATGTTCTCCCAAGGTAAACCCCTTTATCGAATTTTTCTTCCACCAGAACTTTAAAAATTTTCCCAATATGTTTTAAGTTGATATTGTATGATATCTGAGCTTGTTTTTCCATGATAATATCATGTCTTTTATCGGCAATATCCTGGGGCACATGATTATCAAAAGCGTGGGACTTTAAATCATCGGAATCTGAATACGTAAAGACTCCGAGATGATCAAATTTAATATCTTCGACAAATCTTAATAAATCATTAAAATCTTCCTCTGATTCACCGGGAAAGCCTGTGATAATGGTTGTACGAAGGGCTGCGTTTGGGTCTTGGATACGTATAAGCCTGAAAAGCTCATAAAGGTCATCTTTTAGATACCCTCTCCCCATTCTTTTTAATATTTTTGAAGATGCGTGCTGAACAGGGACATCGAAATATGAACAAATATCAGGAGACTTAATAATAGTGTCTATTATTTCTTTGCTTAGAGTCGAAGGATAAGTGTAAAGGAGTCTTACCCACGGGGATGATAAGATTGATGCTTCAGATAGCTGCTTAACTTTTTCTGCAACCTTATCAAGTACATTTTCAAGATTTGCACTCTCTTTTAAATCCAGGCCATAATCTGTTGTATTCTCAGCCACAAGAGCTATTTCCTTAGAACCTTTTACAATAAACTCCTCCACCTCAGTCAGTATTTCATCTACAGGTCTGCTTCTCTGGGTCCCCCTGAGTTTCGGAATAATACAATAAGTACATTTTCTTTTACATCCTTCTGAAATCTTAATATATGCGGGAGTTATAGATTTAAATTTTCGAGGCAGGGGAAACCCCTGAATTTGCTTTTTGCCACCCGGGTCAGGGAATAAAGCCAATATTTCTAAAGATCTGTCTTCAACTGCGTTGACTATTCTGTTTACAGCGCCGGTACCAAGAAAAGCATCAACCTCAGGCATGATCGAGTCAAGGTTATCATTTTTATAACGCTCCGCAAGACAACCTGTAACAATAAGGCGTTTTAATTTGCCTGTTTTCTTTAACTGGGCCATGGCAAGAATCACATCAACAGCCTCCTCAGAAGCTGCTGATATGAATCCGCAGGTATTTACTACAATTACATCAGCCAAAGATGGATCATCAACAATAGCATGGTCGGCTTTTTCAAGATGCCCTGCCATGACCTCACTGTCAACGCTGTTCCGGACACACCCCAGGCTCTCAATATAAATTTTCATATGGTTATATGGCTCATAGAGCATTGACCATAAGATCTCCCACAAGTTTGCTGAATTTTGAAGGATTGCTGACTTTCCCGCCTTCACTTACCACAGCAAGGTCAAAAAGAAGATCACTATAGTCTTGAATCGCAGGGTTATTTGTATCTGTTTCAAAAATAGTTTTAATCTTATCCATAACAGGGTGAGAAATATTTACTTCCATTGTACGTTTTTGATCTGGAGCATCCTGACCTGATGCTTTAAGAATTTTTTCCATATAAGAACTCATGGCAAAATCATCTGCTGAAAGGCAGGAGACAGAATCTTTAAGCCTACTGGACACTTCAACATCTTTTACTTTGTCGCCAAGTTTATCTTTAATAAATTTTAAAAGCGCAGAATATTCACCTTTTTGTTTATCATCAACTTTATTAACATCAAGATCACCTTTCTCAGCGCTTTTAAGTTTTTTCTCTTTATATTCAGTAAGGGATTGAACAACCCATTCATCAACAGGGTCAATCATTAAAAGGACTTCATAATCTTTCTCTTTTAAAGCCTCAATCAGCGGGCTGTTTGCAAGGGAATTGATATCTTCTCCTGTGATATAATAAATCTCCTTCTGATCATCTTTCATGTTCTCAATATATTCATCTAAAGAGATATATTTGCCGTCAGATTTGGTGGTTTTATATCTTAGAAGAGATGCAATCTTATCTTTATTATCAAAATCTGTAGGGACCCCTGCTTTTAAGGCTTTTCCAAATTCTTCATAAAATTCTTCATATTTCTCTTTTTCCATGTCTTTGAGAATTGAAAAAATCTGTTTTACAAGGTTTTTCCTGATGCTTCTTACAAAACGGTCTTCCTGAAGAATTTCACGGCTTACATTCAGGTTAAGATCCGGAGCATCAACAACACCCTGAACAAATCCAAGGTATTCAGGTAAGAGTTCTTTACAATCATCCATAATAAAAACACGTTTGCAATAAAGCTGCATACCATTCTTTTTGTTAGCCTGAAAAAGATCAAAAGGTGCTTTTGAAGGCAGGAACATAAGCACATCGTATTCTGTTACACCTTCAAACCTTTTATGGATACGTGCTACTGGCTTATCCCAGTTATGGCTTATATGTTTATAAAACTCTTCATACTCCTCTTCTGTAACATCTTCTTTACTCCTTGACCAGATTGCCTTCATGGAGTTGAGAGTTTCATCTTCTTGTTTTTTTCTTGTGGTTTCTCCCACAACCTTTCCGTCTTTATCCTTTATTTGCTCATTTTCAGGAATAGGTTCAATTTTTTCCACATTCATAATTATAGGATACTGAACAAAATCAGAATGTTTTTTAACAATATTTCTGATTGTATATTCTTCTGTAAAGTTTTGTTCACCATCTTCAGGATCTTTTAACTCAAGAGTTATTTCAGTCCCCCGGGATTCTTTTTTAACTTCTTCAATGGTGTAAGAGCCTTTACCATCAGAAGTCCACCTGACACCCATTTTTTCTCCGGCAGCCTTTGTTGTTAAAATAATTTTTGATGCTACAATAAAGGCGCTGTAAAACCCTACTCCAAACTGGCCAATCAAGTCAGGTGAAAGGGTGTTCTCGGATTTTGATTTTTCCAAAGCTTCCATAAAAGCGGCTGTTCCGCTCTGGGCAATGGTTCCGATATTATCATTAACCTCATCATAGGTCATTCCAATACCATTATCTTCTATTTTAAAAATCTTTTTATCAGGATCAACAGAAACTCTGATATGATGATCAGTATCATCTTTATAAAGATCCGGTTCTGTCTGTTCTTTAAATTTTGCCTTGTCTATGGCATCAGATGCATTAGAAATAAGCTCTCTTACAAAAATTTCTCTATTTGAATAAAGAGAATTGATTATCAGATGCAGCAATTGCTGAACTTCAGTTTTAAATTCGCAGGTTTTTTGTTTTTTACCCATTTTTTCCTCTTTCATAAGTTTAATTTAAAAAATAAAATATTTCTGTAATAAAATTGATGTTAATTCGGAAATGTCAAGTAATTCTCTTGCAAAACTGAAGATTTGTTATGGAGTTGGTTAAACTGTCATTAATTGTGCAGCTTGGTTTGATAGAGATTTGGAGAGAACTTTGTAGCGCATCTTTCTATTTTTAGTACGGAAACCTTTATTATGTCCTCAATAAAACTCAAACCGGATTCTTTCTCAAAGCCTAACCCTGACTGAAAGTAGAAACCTAAGTGAAAAAAGCCCTCCAACGCTCTATCTTAACAACAAATTATGCAGAATAAAAAGC
>JAIOSM010000179.1 GCA_021107575.1 Desulfobacteraceae bacterium
ACGGAAAAGAAACCCCAAGACAGAAAATGATAGGTATGATGTACCTGTTTTTAACAGCTTTATTAGCATTAAATGTGTCAAAGGACGTGCTTAATTCTTTTGTTTTGGTAAATGATAGTTTAACTCAAACTACTGTAAATTTTGCTGCAAAAAACAGTAAGGTTTATGATGAATTTGAAAAACGATTTACCGAAAATGAAATGAAAGTTGGTCCTTTAAAAACGAAAGCCGATAAAATTAAAGAACTTGCTGATGAATTATGTACCTTAATTCAGGATCAAAAAATTGCTATAGTTAAATTATCTGATGGTGATGATGCTGAAGCAATTAAAGACGGAAAAATATTTAGTAAATTGATAAGTGCCAAAGATAATACCGATTACCCTGCAACTTATATGTTAAATCATGGAAACGGAAAAATTATGAAAGATAAAATAATATGATTCCGTGAATATATATTAAATCTTATTCATGAAAAAGATACTATCCTTAGAAATGCTATCGAACAAAACCTTTATACAGAAGACCCAATAACACTGGAAGGAGAAATGATTACATGGGAATCAGAACATTTTGAACATTTACCATTAATAGCTGTGCTTACAATGATGTCAAAAATACAGAGTGATATAAGAAATTCTGAGGCAGATATTGTAAATTATTTATTCCGGCAAATTGATAAAAGTTCTTTTAAATTTAACGAATTAGAATCGACTGTTATTGCCAAATCAAATCATGTTTTAAGGGGAAGTGAATACGAAGCACAAATATTTCTTGCAGCTTTTGATACAACAAATGCACCAACTATTTTAATTGGACAATATGATACAACAACATGGGAAATGATAGGAGAATATGATACCGTACCTATTGAAAAAGGGAGAGGGATTTATAAAACAACTCCCAAAAAACTTGGTTATGAAACATGGGGTGGTTTAATCAAATTTCATACGCCCGATGGAGATGTTTTTTATCCTTTTGAATCAGAATATCAAGTTGCTGAAGCAAGCCTTATTGTATCACCAACAAAAATGAATGTTTTTTATTTGGCTGTTGAAAATCCTGTTGATATTTCAGTACCGGGAGTCCCTGCAGATAAAATTATTCCTTCAATTAATAATGGAACAATTCGAAAAGACAGAAAAGGTGGTTATATTGTTAAGCCATCCAGAGCTGGCAAAGATGCTGTTATTACTGTAACTGCTGAAATAAATGGTAAAAAAAGAACTATGCCGAAAAAAATCTTTAGAGTTAAAGTTGTTCCTGACCCTATTGCTGTTATTGCAGGAAAATCAGGAGGAAGAATAAGAAAAAATGTTCTTGCTTCACAAAGAGGTGTATTAGCCGAAATGAGAGATTTTGATTTTGACTTGTCTTTTAGAATTACCGAATTTACTGTATCTGCCCAGGTTGGTGGATATTTTAACGAAAAAAGAGCAAAAGGAAATAAATTTACTCCCGATCAATTAAAATTAATAAGAGGATTAAAAAAAGGACAAAAAATTATTATTGAAGATATTAAAGCTATTGGACCCGATAAAACTACAAGAAAATTAAATTCTATAGTTTTTAAATTAATTTAAAATTATATAAAAATGAAAAAAATATTGTTTTTCGTATTTATCAGTTTGTTCTTTGTACTTGTTGATACAAATGAAGCAAACTCACAGGTATTAGATGGAATTTATGAAAAGGAACATGTCCCAAGCAGAACTCCAGCTCCTTATACCTTTTTACGTGAAGCGGATGTTATGTGGCAAGCAAGAATCTGGAGAATGATAGATTTACGTGAAAAGATTAATCATCCTTTATATTATCCTGCTGAGAAAATCGGAGATCGGCTTAGTTTGATAGACCTCCTTTTATGGGGAATTAATAATGAAGGGGTAGTGCCTTATGACCCTGTTGATGACAGATTCACAGCACCAATGACAAGAGCAGATATAGATGCAAAATTTGATGCTTTGGACGATACTACTAACGTCCCGGATCCTGTTACAGGAGATTTTGTTGAAGTGATAATTCCTGGTGATAAAACTACTTCCGAAGTTAAACAATATATTTTAAAAGAAGATTGGTTTTTTGATAATCAAAAATCAGTGATGGAAGTAAGAATAATCGGTATTTGTCCTATAAGGCATTATGTAAAGGATGACGGTACAGGCGGGGCACAACAAATTCGTGAATCACAAGTGTTTTGGATATATTTTCCTGATGCAAGAAGAGTTCTTGCTAATCATGAAGTATTTAACAGATTTAATGATGCAGAAAGAAAAACTTTTGATGATATATTTCTTAAAAGAAGATTTGGCAGTTTTGTTATTAGAGAATCGAATGTTTATGAGGATAGGGGAGTTAGCGAATATCGTATTGGGATACAATCTATATCAGAGGCTGAAAAAATTAAAGATAAAATATTCAAATTTGAACATGATCTATGGGAATATTAATATATTTAATCTGTAAAAGAAAAGCTCCCAAATTTGGGAGCTTTTTTTTTGAATACCCTTTTGGTTGGTTTAATTTGAATTAATTCTACCCAATTTATCCAAATTGTTTGTTTCTTCACTTAGCCTCAGCC
>JAIOSM010000432.1 GCA_021107575.1 Desulfobacteraceae bacterium
AGAGCATCAGCATGGGCTGCATTGGATATCCATGTTTTTGATCCGTTCAAAAGCCAATGGTCACCTTTGTCTTCTGCAGTTGATACCATTGCCATAACATCTGATCCTGCATCAGCTTCTGTAATACCAAAACCACCTAAGTATTCACAAGTACAAAGTTTTTCAACATATTTTCTTTTGACTTCTTCTTCTCCGTATTTATATATGCTGTTTGCACAACCAAGGACTTCCATATTTACCTGAACTCTTAAAGCAGAAGAACCTTTAGCAAGCTCTTCTGTTACGATCATTGCAGCAAGCCACCCCTCGTCCATTTCTGATCCGCCGTATTCTTCAGGGATAACTGTGCTGAAAAATCCCATTTCACCCATGGGTTTAAGGACTTCTTCATGGGGTAAATAATGATCAGCATCCCATTGGTCTGCATTGGGAGTAACCTCTTTTTTTACAAATTTTCTAACTTCTTTCTGGAGCATTGAAAGCTCTGTCGACAACTTAAATTCCATTTTTTCTCCTTAATTGATTGGTCTACCAATGCTGTACCCCATACTTTCTGAAAAGGCTTTTGCAACATTGGTTAAAATATTTATACATTCATCTAAGTACTCATTTTCTGAAAATCTTATCTCAGGGATGGCAAGGCTTAGACTCGCCAAAACAATCCCTTTATTATCAAAGATGGGTGTGCTTAAAGACCCAAGACCCGGTGTTCTCTCACCAAGACTCTTTGCGAAGCCATTAATTTTTATTTTATCGAGTTCCTCTTCAAGGTCTTTGACAGTAGAAATTGTATTATCAGTTACAGGTTCCAATACTCTTTCTTCAATATAGTCCTTTATATAATCAGGAGATGAAAAAGCCAAAAGACATTTTGCTGAAGCACCTGCATAAAGAGGTGATCTGTGCCCCATGGGCATACCTGCCTTAAGAGTTTGAGAAGACTCTATTGTATCAATACAAAGGCGATGTTCTTCTTCAATAATATTGATATGAGCCGTTTCTCTTGTTTTTATTGCCAGCTCTTCAATATATTTCCTTGCAATGCTTGTAAGATTGTTTGACCTGTTAAGAGCCTGAATAAAACTGTAAAATATATTCCCTATATAGTATTGACGTGTATCAGAATCCTGTCTGACAAAATCATGTTGTTTTAAAGTTTTTAAAATCCTCTGTACAGTTGCAGGACTGAAACCCAATTCATTACTCAGTTCTCTAATACCATGAGTTGCACCACTTTTCTGAAATTTAAGCAAAACTTTTATCGCTTTTTCTATGGAATTTAAATTATTATGTTTATTTCCATTTATAGTGCTTTTATTCATAATCACATCCTCACTCAAGTATTAATCTTTCCGGATCAGATTTTTCACGCAATACTTCAAGTTCAAGTCCTAAAGGAGATTCAAGCTCCTTTGCTCTTAAAATATCGATATTAAAACCAATGTTTTTTTTTATTTCTAAAGAGTCGATCCCGGGATAAAAGTAAGTCAAATACATCTCTTTTGAATCTTTATCAAAACCCATTATCCCCATATCAGTTACAACACAAGTCGGCCCGCTTGCAGAAAGTCCTGTTTTTTGCCGCCCATCAGGAGAAGAAAGCCATCCCGGGCTGGTAATATAATCAACTTTTTCAACAAACTTTCTTTTTTCAAGCTTCATAAAAATAATTGTTCGACCTACAAAGGATGCAACGTCACATGCCCCGCTACTGCCTGGAAAACGTACATCAGGTTTTTTATAATCACCAATACAGGTAGAATTAAGATTGCCATATTTATCTATCTGTGCTGCCATTTCTTTAGGAGTACAGTTCATTGGGTATATTCCATTATTTTCTCTTCATCCCAATGGAGTATCCAGTTTCAGCATCTGCTTTAATATCCTCTATCCTTTTATTTTCTGTCTTATAATTTCATGCACACAAGCCATGGGATTGCGACTTATTGTATAACCGCCGATGGAAATATGATCTCCATCTTTAATATAAGCCTTTACAGCTTGCTTAAGTGCCTGTATTTTATTATTACTATTATTCATAATTTTTTATTATTACTGTTTTATATATTAAAACAATGTTTCATAATGTGATATACATAAACAAAAAATTTATTATCTTGTCAAGGAAAAAATGACTTGACATATTATTTCAAGTATTACATTTTACATATATTGAACAATGTTTCATATAGCAAAACAGTAAAAAAGTAAACTAATTAACAATATTATAAGGAGAGATTATAATGGGCGAAGAAGTATTGGCACCTATGGCAGGTAAAATTATAAAAATGAATGTTGAAGTAGGCTCAGAAGTTGAAGAAGATGAAGAAATAATAATTATAGAAGCCATGAAAATGGAAACCCCGATTTATGCACCATGTGATGGTAAAGTCACAAAAATCCT
Source organism: Desulfobacteraceae bacterium (assembly GCA_021107575.1). Lineage (GTDB taxonomy): Bacteria > Desulfobacterota > Desulfobacteria > Desulfobacterales > Desulfobacteraceae > JAIOSM01. Next base: position 2,405 of record JAIOSM010000432.1, read on the forward strand.
GAAAAAAGAAGGTGATGAAATAGAAGAAGATGATCAAATAGCTATTATTGAATAGATCATTAAACAAATTATTAAATAGATCAGTAAAACATAACAGATCAGGAGCACTTAGATCATGAGACCATATTTTGAAAAAATGGATCCCTTTGGGAAAGAACTGAAAAAAGGGGAACTTAAACGAACTGAAAGTAATATTAAAGAAATTAAGGATGCCGAAGAAGTAATCGAAGAAGCTGTTGAAAAAATCAAACATATTGGGCTTCCAACGGAAAAAATAAATTCCCGGGGCCAGATGACTGTATGGCAGCGCCTTGAGTACCTTGTTGATGAAGGAACATGGTGCCCGTTACATTCCCTTTATAACCCATTGGATAATGAAGAAGGCAGTACTAATGTTGTTGATGGAATTGGGAAAATTTCCGGAAAATGGGCCATTATAATTGGTTTTGATAATAAACTTATGGCAGGGGCCTGGATGCCAGGTCAATCTGAAAACATTCTCAGAATTACAGACCTTTCCAAACGATTAAACTTGCCTTTAGTATGGATTGTAAATTGCAGTGGAGCAAAACTTCCTGAGCAGGAAAAATTCTACGCCAACAGAAGAGGCGCAGGTACTCCTTTTTTCAGACATGCTGAGCTTGAACAGATGGGTATTCCAATTTTGGCAGGAATCTATGGTACAAATCCTGCCGGCGGTGGATATCAAAGCATCAGCCCTACAATATTATTTGCCCACAAGAACTGTAATATTGCAGTTGGTGGAGCAGGAATTGTCAGCGGGATGGCACCTCAAGGCGGTTTTGATCTGGAAATGGCTGAATCTCTAATAGAAAAAGCCAAAACCCATAAAGCAAAACCACCAGGAAGTGTAAAAACCCATTATGATTCAACAGGCTTTTTCAGATATGTTTATGAAGAAGAAAAAGAAGTTCTGGACGGTTTAAAAGATTATATGAAAGATATGCCGGCGTATAATCCAAAATTTTTCAGAGTAGCAGAGCCCAAAGCTCCTGCCTATCCTGACGACGATATCATGAGACTTCTTCCCATTGAACCAAAAAGAACTTATAATTTTGACCAGATTCTTGCAAGGCTTGTTGATGGTGGAGAACATAGTGAATTCCGGCCTGATTATGGCCCTGAGGTTTATACTGGGATATGCAAAATAGATGGTTTTCTTGTTGCCTGTATCGCTAACAGACAAGGTTATCTTGGTAAAGGATATCCGGAATATGCAGATTATCCCGGTATTGGTGGCAAGCTCTATCGACAGGGTCTGATCAAAATGAACGAATTTATTACTCTTTGTGGCAGAGACAGACTTCCAATTATCTGGTTTCAGGATACATCCGGTATTGATGTTGGTGATATTGCTGAAAAAGCTGAACTACTTGGACTTGGACAATCTCAGATTTATTCTATACAGCAGACTGATGTACCAATGATGCTTGTTGTTTTAAGAAAAGGCTCTGCAGCAGCCCATTACGTCATGGGTGGACCTACTGCAAACAGGCATAATGCATTTACCCTTGGTACAGTCGCAACAGAAATATATGTAATGCATGGTGAGACTGCGGCTGTTGCAAGCTATGCAAGGAGGTTAGTTAAAGAAAAAGAAGCCGGAAATCCTCTTGATCCTGTTATAGATAATATGAATGCACTTGCAGAAAAATATCATGAAAAATCCCGACCTCTTTTCTGTGCAAAACATGGACTTGTAGATGAAATTGTCAATTTGAAAAACTTAAGAAAATACATGGTTGCATTTACTGGTGGCGCATACCAGAATCCAAAATCAATATGCCCACAACATCAGATGATCCTGCCACGTATTATAAAAGGATAATATCTAAAATTTTTTTATATTAGGAGAAAACAATATGGCAGAAGGAAAATTTATAAAAGTTAATAAAGAAAAACAAGTTGCAAGGATTACTCTTGATCGACCAAAACATAATGTTCTTGATATAGAGATGATGAAAGAGTTCAATCTTGAACTTGAAAAAATTGCAGGAGATGATGACCTTAAATGTGTCGTAATCACAGGAGAAGGCAGAAGTTTCTGTGCTGGTGTTGAAGTTTCTGACCATACACCTGAAAAAGTTGATGAAATGGTCTTTGTTTTTAACAGAATATTTGAACTGATTAATCTTATTGATATTCCTGTTATTGCAGCTGTTAACGGTGCATGCCTTGGAGGCGGATTAGAAGTTGCCATTGCAGCAGATATAGTAATTGCATCTGAAAAAGCAATACTTGGACAGCCTGAAGTTAAATTAGGATTTTTCCCTCCCTATGCAGCTATCAGATTGCCTGAACTTGTCGGTACTGCAAAAGCCATTGAGATTTGCACAACAGGAAAAAGTTATTCTGCAGCTGATGCCGAAGCCATGGGCTTTGTTTCAAAAGCTGTTGCAGTTGATAAGTTTGAAGAGACTGTCGAAAGCTATATAAAAGAGATAAGCCATGCAAGTCCTTTGATTCTAAAATTGAATAAAAGAGCTGTAAAAAGGCATATCGGCACAAGCTTTCATCAGGCAGTTCAACTGTCAAGTGATTATTTCCTAAATACTATGATGAAAACTGAAGATACACTTGAAGGTATTAAAAGTTTTGAGGAAAAAAGACGCCCTGACTGGAAGAATAAATAGCAAAGAAACATGTTCATTATAAAAGCATGATAATAGATGCACATGTTCATGATTTCTCTTCAAAGATTGTTGCGAATGTAACAAAAAAAGAAGAGATGGCAAAAATTCTTTGCCTTGAAACAAAACAAGCAAAAGAGCGGTTAAGTATTACAACTCTTGAAAAAAGAATGGAGATTTGTAATATTGATTCTGCTCTTTTGCTTCCTACAGCACCTGCCTCAATAGTTGAAAAAGTAAATTCAGAATTTATTGAAACCATCAGAGATCATAAACATCTGTTTACTGCTGGTACACTCCATCCTGAATTTAAAAATATAAAAAAAGAATTAAAAAGGCTTGCAAAAAATAATGTTAAAGCCATTAAACTATGCAGCTTTTCTCAAGGATTCAAACTTAATTCAAAAAAAACATTTAGTCTTTTTAATCTAATACAAGAATTTAATCTGAATAAAAATTACTCTTTTTTCATAATTCTTGATACTTTTTCGCTTGCCCACGAATATTTTGATACAAACCCTGAAAACACGACCACTCCGGAACTCATTGAAATTGTTGTAAAAAAATTCCCCGATATCAACTTTGTTGCAGCCCACATGGCGGGTCTAAAAGCGCCTTTCAAAGATATAAAAAAACACATCAAAAACTATGACAACCTTTTTTTAGATACTTCCAATGCAACCCATACTTTATCTCAAAATGAGTTTGTTGAACTC
>JAIOSM010000164.1 GCA_021107575.1 Desulfobacteraceae bacterium
ATAAAAAGATTGACCTTGTGAGTGTGTTTGAAGCAGTGGGAGCAGTCAATGCAGGAACTCTTTCTGAAGAAAAACTAAAAGCAATTGAAGATGCTGCCTGCCCCACATGTGGTTCATGTGCAGGCATGTTTACGGCAAATTCAATGAACTGCCTTACAGAAGCTATCGGTATGGGTCTTCCCGGAAACGGTACAATCCCGGGAGTAATGTCTGAAAGGATTAGACTTGCTAAAGAAGCCGGTATGCAAGTAATGGATCTTTTTAACAAAAATATTACTCCTGATAAGATCATGACGACCCATGCCTTTAGAAACGCATTGTCAGTTGATATGGCTCTTGGTTGTTCCACAAACACAGTGCTTCATCTTAAAGCTGTTGCCAATGAAGCAGGTGTGGATATCAATCTTGAGCTTATTAATGAAATAAGCAACAAAACACCGCACCTTTGTGCATTAAGCCCAGCCGGAGAACACAGAATAGAAGATCTGAACAGAGCAGGTGGAATAAGTGCTGTATTAAAAGAACTTAATGATAACAACCTTATTAATAAAGATTGTCTGACTGTTACATCAAAAACTGTTGAACAAAATCTTGAGAATGTTCAAACCAATGATGTGAACGTTATCCGGCCTTTTAATAATCCGTATCATACTAAAGGTGGACTTGCTGTGCTTTTTGGCAATCTTGCAAAAGACGGATGTGTTGTAAAACAATCTGCTGTAGTTGAAGGGATGTTAAAACATAAAGGACCTGCAAGAGTTTTCAACTCTGAAGAAGAGGCAACAGAAGCTATAATGTCAAACAAAATTCAGAAAGGAGATATTATTGTAATACGCTATGAAGGCCCGGCAGGCGGTCCCGGCATGAGAGAAATGCTGACTCCAACATCGGCAATTGCTGGTATGAACCTTGATAAAAGTGTTGCTCTTATTACAGATGGACGATTTTCAGGAGGCACAAAAGGAGCTTCTATTGGTCATATATCTCCGGAAGCAAGCGAAGGTGGCCTTATTGCCATAGTTAAAGAAAATGATGAAATAATAATCAATATACCTGACAAGAAAATTGAGCTTAATATCTCAGATGAGCAAATTGAAGCAAGGTTTAAAAATTTTAAAAAACCAGAGCCAAAGATTCAACATGGTTATCTTGCAAGATATGCAAGACAAGTTACATCTGCAGCAAATGGCGCAATATATAAAACCCCGTGAAGTAAAAAAAGGAAAAAATGACAAATGAAACTTACAGGCGCTGAAATACTTATTAAAATGATCAAAGACCAGGGTGTTGACACTATTTTTGGATATCCTGGTGGTGCTGTGATTGATATCTACCATGAACTTGCTAAGAATCCTGACTTAAGGCACATACTTGTCCGTCATGAGCAAGGGGCTATTCACGCTGCTGACGCCTATGCCCGTGCAAGCTCGACAACAGGAGTAGCGTTAGTTACTTCCGGGCCCGGTGCTACCAATGCCGTTACCGGCATAGCTTCAGCGCATTCAGATTCAATCCCTCTTGTAGTTTTTACAGGACAGGTCCCTACAGCTCTGATTGGGAATGATGCTTTCCAGGAGGTTGATATAGTTGGGATAACACGTCCCTGTACAAAACATAACTACCTTGTAAAAGATATTAAAGACCTTGCTAAAACAATAAATGAGGCATTTTTTATTGCGCAATCAGGAAGACCTGGCCCTGTTCTTGTAGATCTTCCCAAAGATATTCAACAGGCAAGTATTGATTTTAAAGACCCGGGAATATCTTTAAACTCCTATAAGCCGACATATAAACCAAATAAAAAACAGATTGCAAAAGCTGTTAAGCTGTTGACCAAAGCAAAGAAGCCTATTATCTTTGCAGGAGGAGGAGTGATTTCATCTAAAGCATCTGAAGAAGTTACAAAACTTGCCAAAATGACTAATATCCCTGTGACAGCATCACTCATGGGGCTTGGGTGTTTTCCCGGGACTGATGACCTCTGGCTTGGAATGCCAGGCATGCATGGAACATATAGAGCAAACATGAGTATCGGTGAATGCGACCTGATGCTTGCAGTTGGTGTTAGATTTGATGATAGAGTAACAGGTAAGATAGACCAATTTGCACCCAATGCTAAAATTATCCAGATCGATATTGACCCCACATCAATTCATAAAAATGTTGAAGTCCTCTGTCCTATAGTCGGCGATTGTAAAGAAAGCCTGTCAATGTTTATCAAAATACTTGTGGAAGAACAAAAAGAAAAACCTGAAAACGCTGCCTGGCTTAAGACAATCAGTGACTGGAAATCAACAACACCTTTAAAATATGATCAGGGCAAAGATATTATTAAACCACAGTATGTGGTTGAGAAACTGAATGAAATGACAAAAGGTGAAGCTATTATAACAACAGAAGTCGGTCAAAACCAGATGTGGGCAGCCCAGTTCTATGATTTCACAAAACCAAATCATTTTATTACATCAGGTGGTCTTGGAGTTATGGGATTCGGACTTCCAGCAGCAATTGGTGCAAAAGCTGCCTGTCCTGAGAAAGAAGTTATTGATATTGCAGGTGATGGAAGCATCCAGATGAATATTCAGGAACTTATGACAGCAATAGAAGCAAAACTTTCTGTAAAAATTGTAATTTTAAATAACCAGTATCTTGGAATGGTACGACAATGGCAGGAATTTTTCTATGATAAAGTATATGCTTCAACAGGGATGAGTCATGCGCCGGATTTTGTAAAGCTTGCTCAGGCCTATGGAGCAAAAGGAATAAGATGTTCAAAGCCTGAAAATGTTGAAAAAGTATTATCAGAAGGACTTGCCCATAACGGAACTGTTATTATGGAATTTATTGTTGAAAAAGAAGAGTCTGTCTACCCCATGGTACCGGCAGGAAAAGCAATAACAGAGATGCTTCTGGTTTAACTATTATTTTAACATAAGGACTATACTTAATACGAGGAAAACAGTATGAATACAAATAAATACCTTCTTTCAATACTTGTAGATAATGAACCAGGCGTTTTATCAAGAATTGCAGGGCTTTTTTCAGGGCGTGGCTTTAATATTGAAAGTTTAAGTGTTGCTGCTACTAATAAGCCTGAAGTCTCAAGGCTTACAATGGTTACAAAATGTGAGCCCCAAATTATTGAACAGATCAAAAAACAATTAAATAAACTTATCAATGTAATAACAGTTAATGATTTAACTGAAAAACGCTTTATTCAAAGACAATTATCTCTTGTAAAGGTGAATGCTCAGCCTGATAAAAGAGCAGAAATATTAAGGATTGTAGATATATTCAGATGCAAAGTTATTGATGTAGGACTTGACCATTTCACAATTGAAGTATCAGGAGATATGGAAAAGCTTGAAGCATTTCTCAGTTTATTAAAACCAATGGGAATAATTGAAATTGCAAGCACAGGTTCCATTGCACTTGCCAGAGAAAATGGGAAAAAAGAAAACGGAAAACAAACAAAATAAAAATATATTTTTTCAAGGAGAAAACAAATGTCTAAGATTAATTTTGGTGGAGTAGAAGAAACAATTGTTACTAAAGATGAATTCAGTATTGAAAAAGCAAAACAAGTTCTTAAAGATGAAGTAATCAGTATAATCGGATATGGCGTACAGGCACCTGCCCAGGCTAAAAATATGTTAGATAATGGTTTTGAGGTGATAATAGGTCATGATCCCAAAAGGCCGGGCTGGGACAAAGCCATAAAAGATGGCTGGATTCCGGGAAAAACTCTTTTTCCCATGGAAGAAGCTGCACAAAAGGGGACTATTATCCAATATCTTGTATCTGATGCTGCTCAAAAAGCTCTATGGCCAGCTATTAAACAGAATCTTAACAAAGGAGACGCCCTATATTTCTCACACGGTTTTTCAATAGTTTTTAAAGAACAGACAGGGATTATACCTCCTGACAATATTGATGTGATACTTGCAGCTCCAAAAGGCTCAGGAACAAGTGTACGTGCAAACTTTCTTGCAGGAGAAGGTATCAACTCAAGCTATGCTGTTTTTCAAGATTTTACAGGAAGAGCAGAAGAAAGAGCTCTTGCCATTGGTATTGCAATAGGCTCAGGATATCTTTTCCCCACAACATTTGAAAAAGAAGTTCATTCTGACCTCACAGGAGAAAGAGGTGTTCTCATGGGTGCTCTCGCAGGAATAATGGAAGCTCAGTATGATACCCTGCGAGCAAACAATCATTCACCTTCCGAAGCCTTTAACGAAACTGTGGAAGAGCTTACCCAGAGCCTTATCAGGCTTGTTGATCAAAACGGAATGGACTGGATGTACGCAAATTGCAGTACAACTGCTCAAAGAGGTGCTCTTGACTGGAAACCAAAATTTAAAGCAGCTACTCTTCCTGTTTTCAAAGAACTTTATGAATCTGTTGTTTCAGGAAACGAAACTGCAATAACCCTTAAAGCTAACAGTGCTCCTGATTATAAAGAAAAACTTGCAGCAGAGCTCAAAGAAATCCATGACTCTGAAATGTGGAGAGCAGGGAGAGCTGTCAGGAAACTTAGACCTTCAAACAGACAGATTAAGACAGGTACAAAATGAAAAAAGCACTTTTATACGACACAACGCTAAGAGATGGAATGCAGGGTGAAAATATATTTTTTTCCCCGGAAGATAAAATGAAAATTACCAGGAAGCTTGATGATATTGGAATACATTATATCGAAGGTGGATGGCCGGGTTCTAACCCGGGGGCAGAAGAATTCTTTGAACTTGCTAAAGCTATAAAATTTAAAAATTCAAAAATTACGGCTTTTGGCTCTACAAGACACCCTAACAAAAAAGTGGACAATGATGAAAACCTTAACGCCCTTATCAGATCGCAAGCTCCAGTTGTCACAATATTCGGCAAATCATGGGATCTTCATGTAGAAAAGATAATGAACAACTCAAAAGAGAACAATCTTGCAATGATTACGCAAAGTATTGAGTATATTCATAAACATGACCGTGAAGTTATTTATGATGCTGAACATTTTTTTGACGGATATAAAAGCGATTCCAGGTATGCATTAGAAACTCTAAATGCTGCAATTGCTGGCAAGAGTAAAACCATTGTACTATGCGATACAAATGGCGGCGCTCTACCTTCTGAAATAACAGAAATTACAAAGGCTGTAATTAAATATTTAAAAAAATCAGCCTCTGAGGCAATAGCCCTTGGTATCCATGCTCATAATGATTGTGCAATGGCTGTGGCGAATTCTGTTGCTGCAGTAGAGCAAGGAGTTTCAATGGTTCAGGGAACTATTAATGGCTATGGTGAAAGATGCGGAAATGCTGATTTGACATCCATAATTCCAATCCTGTCCAAAAAACTTGGGATAGATTGCATGTCTGACCAAAACCTTAAAAATCTTTTGGGTCTTTCACGTTTTGTAAGTGAAGCAGCAAATATCCCACCGCTTGGCAATAGGCCCTTTGTAGGAAAAAGTGCATTTGCCCATAAAGGCGGAATCCATGTAAGTGCTGTGAATAAAATTTCTAAAGCTTACGAACACATGGACCCTGAGATTGTTGGTAATCACCGTCGCGTGCTTGTCTCTGAACAATCAGGAAGAAGTAACATTGAATACAAGGCCA
>JAIOSM010000370.1 GCA_021107575.1 Desulfobacteraceae bacterium
AAATACCGAAGGAACTATAACGCCATCTTTACCGACCTTAGGCATGCGTTCGTATTGACCACCAGGGTATTTGCGCCTGATAGAAGGCCAACCCATTGTACCACCTGGAACATCTTCAGCACCAACTAACTGGCTGATAAGATCAATGGCTGCAACCTGGTGAATTCCATTTGAATGTCCCTGGGAACCACGGAATGTTACAGAAGATACTGGTCTGAATGGGAATGTCTTACCTTCAATGGTAATGGTACTTCCAATCTGTGCGTTATCAACCCAGCTTTTGGCAACATCGAGGATAATTGAAACTGGTACTGTACTTATTTTGGATGCCCATTCAGGTGTGAATTGTTTTAAATGTTCTTTTAATGCTATAAAGCAGGGGCGGCATTTTTCTCCATTATGTTCAAAGTCACCTTCAAGAGCAAAATCTTCAAACGCTATGGATTTAGCGTCAAAAACTTTTATTTTTTTTGCTTTTTCATCAAACACAAGAGGTTTATCAGTTTTTTCATCACGAACAAAAGTTCCGTCTTCCCGTATCAGATAAACAAAGTTTGTTTTCGCTCTAAGATAAAGCTCGTCAATTTCTCCTCTGGTATTGAGGATGTAGTTGGCAATTGCAAGTCCGACTGCCGTATCAGTTCCGGGAAGAAGAGGAATCCATTGTGTAGCCTTCCCACCTGCAAAGTTACCCATGGGATCAAAAACTATTTCTTTGATTCCACGTCTTATACCATCAGCCCTGAGTCTTGCATTGGTCATGGCAGAATGTCCGGAACCTGTTCCTTTGCTGGAACCCCATTTAAGGACATATTTTGTATATCGCCAGTCAGGTGCTATTGACCATGCACCATGAATCAATCCGCCCAGCATATGGGCAGCATTACCGCAGTGCAGACTGCCGCCACCAATGATAAAGTTACCATTATTTGGTATGCCAAAAGCTTTTGCATAGAAATAAAGATGATTATGAGGGCCATCGCTTGCACGCATGGTTTGGTTTGTGAAGAGGATTTTATTTGGATTGTCCTCCATGATTTTTTTCATTTTTGTGGATATCTCTTCAAGAGCCTCGTCCCAGGAAATTTCTTTCCATTTAGGATCAACTCCAAACCCTTTTTCAGGATTGGTTCGTCGAAGAGGTTTTTTAATACGGTTTGGGTCAAAATAGTACATTAAACCTGCAACGCCTTTCCCACAGAGTCCGGCGCCGGTACCCCCCATTGTACTATCTTTTATACCTTCAATTTTTACTGGTATTCCGTTTACCACCCGAACTCTACAAGCGCACCCACAGTAGCAGACTCCACAGGTAGTGTTTACCCATTTGTCTTCCCATATTTCATCAGTTTTATAGGTCATGTTTTCTCCTGTTTAATTAATCAATGTAATATACTGCCGGTTCTGTGCCAAATTCCGGATGTAGTTGTTTGCCCTGCTTTTCCATAATGAGTCGTGAAATTTCACTCTCTGGATCATCAAGTTCTCCAAAAATTCTGGCTCCTACAGGACAGGCAACAACGCATGCAGGAGTGGCTTCATCATCAACACCTGGAGTTAGACCTTTTTCAAGGCCTTCTTCAATACGTTCAGTACAGAAATTACATTTCATGACTGTGCCGGTCGTAAATGGATAGAGTTTTTCGCCAATTTTTTCATATTCAGTTTTCCCCTGACCAGGAAAATATTCAGCATTTTTTACTTCATCATCATAGTATGTTCGCTGCTGATACGGACAGCTTACAAGGCATGCTCTGCAACCTACGCATTTATCGTAATCAATAGCAACAATTCCATCCTCTCTCTTGTAGGTAGCCCCGGTAGGGCATGCTTCTACACATGCAGCATCTGCACAGTGATTACAGAGAATAGGGTAAATAAGTTTCCTGCTTGTTGGAAAACTTCCAGCCTCGCCGATTAGTACTCTGTTCCAGAACACATTGGGAGGTAAAAAATGTTCTTCCTTACAAGAAATAGTACAGCTCCAGCAGGCAATACACCTTTTAACGTCAATAACCATTCCCCATCTAGCCATGGCAACTCCTTTGTTTTATATAGTTGAATAAATTAAAAATTTATAACTTTAACCTCATCAAAACCTCTTTTAGCACATGTAATATTTACTTCAAGCTTTTTACCGGAAAAATAATCTGACAGCCCTTCAGCAATAGGTTCAAAACCGAGTAATCCTGTCAGAGACGCAAATGCTCCAACAATGCATGTGTTTGGTATTGCAAGCCCAATAGTCTCAAGAGCTATCTTGTTTGCATCAAGAAAGCCTAATTTAGATAGATTTTTATTGGTTATGCCAGGATCATCATCAGGATCATTGATCAGCATAATACTGTTTTGAACAAGACCTTTAAATATTTCAGGTGAATCTTTTTGTGAAGGGTCTAAGACAACAAGTATATCTGGTTCATAGATCTGGGTTTTTTCCCTGACAGGCTTACTGCTGAATCTTCCAAATGCTGTAACGGGTGCTCCTCTTCTCTCAAAGCCGAACATTGGAAAGCTTGCACCATATTTACCTATTCTGGAAAATGCACTGGCAAGAATTTTAGAAGTGGTAACAACCCCCTGACCTCCTCTGCCGTGAAATCTGACTTCACTCATTTTATGTTTGTCTCCTTTATATTAATCTTAACCAGGCAGCTGACATGTGCCTACAACGTTGCTTAGCCCTTGGAGCAGACAATATTCATAGTCAATATCTTTTTGTAATATCTCTTGCTCTTCATCGGTTAAATGATTGAATTTTTTAATCAATTCTGTATAGGTACTTACAGGTTTTGGTTTTTTTACAGTTTTAGTAAAAGAGATTTGACCGTTTTCTGCTTCCCATAAAGGAAAATAATTTGTTTTAACTGCTCTTCTACACGCCTCAATGGTCATGTTAGGTGCAAGTCCCCAGCCTGTAGGACAAGGTGCAAAGACATGAAGAAAACAAAAACCTTGATCTTTCATTTTTTTTGCTTTTAGTAATTTTTTTGCAAGGTCATCTAAGTTGCTCAGGGTTGCAGTAGCAGCATAAGGTATTTTGTGCATTGCCATTTGAAGAGCTAAATTAATTCTTCTAATATTCTTTCCCCGGGCATTTGTTCCAACCTGTGTTGTTGTAGTACTTGCACCAAAAGGTGTTGTACTGCTTTTTTGTATGCCTGTATTCATATATCCTTCATTGTCATAACAGATGTATATGAATTTTTCATTTCTTTCAGCAGCACCGGACAGATTACCAAATCCGATATCAGCAGCAGTCCCGTCACCATTAAAACAGATAACAGTGTTATCTATTTTTTTTCTGTTATAATATCGCACAAGCCCGGTAGCATTTGCAGCAGCTCCGGTCATTAAAGTTGCGAAATATGACAGCTTGTGCCATGTCGCAGTATTTTGTCCCATAATAACAGGAGCAGAACAGGAAGGCGTTCCTGTCATAACA
>JAIOSM010000386.1 GCA_021107575.1 Desulfobacteraceae bacterium
CAAACTATTGGTTGCAATCATAGCATTATATTATATTAATATTCAAGCGTTTATACCATGGCAATTGCAGAGCATAGCCTTTACATATTAAGTAAAAAACGCTTCTGATTTTTTATTATTAAGGGAGGAATTTTGAAATTAGACTGAAAAAAATAATATTAATGTATGCAAACAATAATCCCCTGCTTGTTACTACAACGAACAGGGGATTATAAAAATGCTCTCTTTTTAATCTTCTTCTATAATGATAGCATCTGATTCGCAAACTTCAACACAGCTTTCACAGCCCATGCATTCTTCTGCGTTTACTGGAACAGATTTACCATCTTCCATCTCAAAAACTTCAACAGGGCATACGTCTACACATTCTTCGCAGCCTTCACACTTTTCCGGATCAACAATTGGATTAAAAGCCATTTTAAAAATCCTCCTAAAAATTTACTATTTTTTTTATTATCACAATATTATAAATTACTTTTAAAAAGCACATCTATAATAAAACCTGAATAATTAAACACTTATTAAACAAACCGGGATACTTTGACCGACCCCTTGAAAAAAGCTGCTTATAACATCTCCTTGTAAAAGGTACAACTTTATTTGAACTTCAAGTGTACAATTATCATCTCTTTCAGCAGGTGCATTTACAGGTTGCTGACCTGATACAACAAGGTCTTCAACATATTTATTAAATGTTTTAACCCACTGTTTCATGTTTTCACATTTCTTTTCATGCACCTTTAATTTGTCGATGTCAAGAGATTTTATTATATTTTTTGAAATAGATATCAAATATTCCATTACAGCAGCACTTGTTGTTACAAAAAGCAAAGGAGAGTCAAAAGAACTGAAGGGTTTTCTTCTATTAAAAAAATCAACCCAGGCACTTAGGCGTCGGGAGGTCATATACTCTCCTAAGTCCTCAACGCTCCTATTTAGAAATAGATTTTCTCTGTTTTGACCTAAGTTCCGGTCAGATTTCTGATCCAATCCCTGAATAGCAGAAAAAAGTTTTTCTTCATTTTTTTTAATATCATTAAACTGATTATTCAAGTTGTCTTTTTCTAAATCATAAATTTTTGCCAACCTTAAAAGCATAAGACTTTTAAATAAAGAATTTTCTTCTGATGGCAGATCCCCGCTCTCCTCAGGCACCCTCTCTATTCCTGCGCGGATATGGGGGACACCGGTATCATTGGTAAGATATGGCTTCTCCTGTAAAAATACTTTCAGGTTGCCCTTGTTTTCTTTGTTTAATTCACCCCACTTTCTATATTCATCTACTTTGTGAAGCACGGGTTCAAAATCTTTCTTTTCTGCATAAATCGGCAATAAAAGATCTTTATCTGCCATATTTTTTACACTCTCCTCAAACTCAGCAGGCTCGGATGCAGGGAAAAAGAAAATTGATTTAAAAAAAGCTGAGATAACTTTAATATCGCTATCTTGTATATGTGTAAACGGAAAAAATATTGGTTTTATCATAACTCACACTCTGTTATCTTAAAGTTTATTCATATATATAAAAGCATTTCATATCATGACTTGACTTTTATTATCCAAAATGGTTTATACAATAATTCTTTAGGTTGTGCAAATTCTAAACAAGTAAGCTATAGATTATTGAGATATGAAAAAAAACAGACTTATACTATGGACTCAAATCTTTTTTATCATTATTCTGACTTTCTCTCTTGCCAATGCTTCTGATCTGCTCTCAAAAAAGCCTGAAGAAATCATCTGGAACATCTCTGCATTAAAAGTCACCTATGATGACAAAAAAGGCGTTTACATTGCTGAACATGATGTGACAATCAAAGGTGGAGATACTGAGCTAACCGCAGATTACCTTGAGTTTAATAATATATCAACTGATGCCTATGCCAAAGGGAATGTCGTCTTAACTGCCGGCAAAGACAGTGTCACCTGTGATTCCTTGCAAATGAACCTCCAATCTGAAACAGGCACAATCTATAATGGCACCTTATTTATGCAGGAAAATAACTTCTACATAAAAGGGAATAAAATAGAAAAAATTGAGGGTGATACTTATAGGACTGATCACGGGACAATCACATCATGCTCTGGTGATGTTCCGGACTGGAAAATTTCAGCCAGGGATATTAAAGTAACAATTGAAGGATATGGCTTTGCAAAACATGCTACTTTATGGGCAAAAAAAGTACCGACTTTATATGTACCATATCTTATTTTCCCTGCAAAAAAGAAGCGGCAGACAGGATTGTTAGCACCACGATACTCTTCATCTAACAGAAAAGGGTTTGAATACGAGCAGCCCTTATTCCTAGCTATTTCTAAGAATCAGGATGCTACCATATATCTTGATTATATGAATAAACGAGGAGTGAAAACTGCGCTGGAATACAGATATATACTTGACGCTGAATCAAAAGGCAGCTTTTTTCTCGACTACTTAGATGATCAAAAGATAGATGATGGTACTGACCAGACATCAGATTACAGTTTTGTGTCTACACCCCAGAGAACAAATACAAACAGATACTGGATAAGGTCGAAATTTAACCAGAAGCTCCCTTCAGAATCCTCATTAAAACTTGATATTGATATAGTAAGTGATGCCGACTACCTGCATGAATTCAAATACGGATTTACGGGATTCCAGGCAACCGGCAACTACTTTGAAACGAATTTTGGCAGAAGCATTGATGATTTTGATGATACAACAAGAGAAAACAGACTTAATCTTAACAAAACATGGGCAAACAAAACACTGAACATAGACTTTAATTGGTTTGATAATGTAATAGCACGCAGACAGGATACCATAGACATTACCCTTCAGACTCTTCCATCGATTCAATACACATCTTTAAATCAAAAAATTTCTTCCTCTCCTTTTTATTATAATCTTGACTCGAGTTTTGATTATTTCTATAGAAAAGATACAACTGCTATTTTTATTGATGGTGGTCGTATAGATATCCACCCGACTTTTTCAATTCCATTCAGGCTCAAAAAATATCTTTATATTGAGCCTTCAATCGGTTTAAGAGAGACAGCCTGGTATGCTAAAGATTTTCAAAATTCAACAGACAAAAAGGATGCATTTACCCATAGAGAAATTTTTGACTTTCACCTTGACCTTTCCACAAAATTTATGAAAGTCTTTAATCCAAACTCCAATTTTGCTGACAAAATACAACATGAAATTACCCCTGAACTTAAGTACACATATATTCCTGATACTGACCAGACTGATTTACCCTTATTTAATTCAATAGATAGAATTGACGGCGAGAACACTATAACGTGGTTTTTGACCCAGAGATTTACAACAAGAAAAACAACTGAAAATAATAAAAATATATATTATGAATTTGCATGGATCAAACTATATCAAAGTTATGATATCAATAAAAAACGGAATAATGATGACGAACCATTCTCTGATATTTCCTTTGAAGGGGAGTTCTCTTTTAATAAGTATATCTCCCTGAACTCCCAATTAGACTATTCACCCTATGCTCATCTTTTCACCTCCAATGAAACAAGTATTACACTATCCGATCCACGAGGTGATTCTTTCCATGCTGAATACCGATATAAAAGAGATTTATCAAAATCGGCATTTGGAATGCTAAAAATTGTGATTATCGATGGGTTGAGCGTCTATTATTCCCAAGAACATGATCTCTTTAATGAACACAGAATTGAATCTATAATCGGCTTAGAACTTACAAAATCATGTTGGTCATTAATAACTTCATATTCAGAAAGACCTTCTTACTCAGGTGGAGAAGATGACAAAACAATCTCAATCTTTATTAAACTGCACGGTATCGGAGGTTTTGGAACGTAATGAGCATGAAAAAAAACTGGTTTGCCCTGCTTACAAAAAGCAATTTTGAAAATGTTGTTTGTGAAAGAATTCTTCAAAAAAATATTGAGATCTTTCTTCCAAAAATTAAAACAAAAAGCCGGCAAAAAAATAAAACAACAATGATTGACAGACCTCTTTTCCCTGGATATCTTTTTGTAAAATCTTCTCCTGACCCTCAGACTTATTTAAAAATCCTGCAAACACCAGGGGCGGTACGCTTGCTTGGGAACAAGGATAATCCTGTCCCGGTCCCCGCAACTCAGATCGAATCATTAAGAATACTTACAAAGTCTGATGCTGATATCATCACAGGTGATTCAATAAAATTAACAAAAGGCACCCCTGTAATGATAATGGAAGGCCCCATGGCAGGAATTAAAGGAATATTTATTAAATATAAAGGGACGCAGAGAGTTATAATTGATATTGACTCGTTACAGCAATTCGCCGGCATTGAGGTCAATAAGGAAAGCATTGAAAAAGTAC
>JAIOSM010000131.1 GCA_021107575.1 Desulfobacteraceae bacterium
GCAGGAGTGACTATCTCAAAGCGATTTGATATTATTATTTTTAATATCAGGTTACCTCAGGTTATTACAGCAATTGTAGCTGGTGCAGGACTTGCTGTTTCAGGAGCTGTTATGCAATCTGTCTTGAGAAATCCCTTAGGTTCACCTTTTACACTTGGTATCTCCCATGCGGCTGCATTTGGAGCTGCTTTTTCAGTCATGATTTTAGGCTCTGGAACAATGGCAAGTTCTATCAGTGATGCTGTTGCGATTTCAAACCCTTATATAACAACATTTTCAGCTTTTTTCTTTTCCATGATAGCAGCTTCAATCATCCTTGCAGTATCAAGATTAAGGCAAGGAAGCCCTGAGGTCATGATTCTTACGGGTGTGGCATTAGGTTCATTATTTACAGCTGCTACAATGCTGCTGCAATTTTTTGCAGATGATGTACAGCTTGCAGCCATGGTATTCTGGACATTTGGAGACGTTGCCCGCACAGGATGGAGCGAAATCCTCTTTCTTTTATTTGTAACACTTTTTTCCATTTGCTTTTTTTTTATGAATGCCTGGAATTATAATGCTGCTGATGCAGGAGATGAGACTGCAAAGGGAGTGGGAGTAAAAATCGAAAAGACAAGGCTTTTAGGCATGATAACAGCATCATTTGTTACATCAGTTATTATTTCATTTGTGGGGATCATAGGTTTTGTGGGGCTTGTAGCTCCACATATGGTTAGAAGAATAATAGGTGATGACCATCGATTTCTTCTGCCGGGAACGGTTATAGCAGGGAGCTTGCTTCTTCTAATTTCAGATATTGTAGCAAGGCTTATTCTTAGCCCCCACATTCTTCCTGTTTCAGTTTTGACATCATTTCTTGGAGCACCCGTTTTTATATATTTAATCATACGAGGGAATAGAAGATGATACTAAAAATTAATAATTTAAAATTTAAGTATAACAGTCATAATATTTTAAATAATGTCAATTTTAGTGTGGAAAAAGGAGAGGTACTGGTAATTCTTGGGCCCAACGGGGTTGGCAAAACTACACTTCTAAAGTGTATTAATTCAATATTAAAAAGAGAAAAAGGTAATGTTTATATCAACAATAAAGACACTTTTAATATGAATGTTACTGAAATTGCAAAGCAGATGAGCTATGTTGCCCAGCGTACAGAAACAGCAAAACTCACAGCTTTTGATGCCATCCTTTTAGGAAGACGTCCTCATATAAAGTGGAGAGTATCAGAAGACGATATTAAAAAAGTTGATGCTGTGATAAAACGACTCAGTCTTGAACATCTTTCATTAAAATATATTGATCAGCTGAGTGGAGGCGAACTGCAAAAAATTTCATTAGCACGGGCGTTTGTCCAAGAGACCGATCTTTTTTTACTTGACGAGCCCACAAGTAATCTTGATTTAAAAAATCAGGCAGAAATACTGGGGCTCGTCAAAAGAGTTGTAAAAGGGCATAATGTAGCAGCAGTGATGACAATGCATGATCTTAACACGGCTTTAAGATATTCTGATAAGTATTTGTTTTTACAAAACGGCTCAATCTATGGAGCCGGCCATGTAAGCCAAATCTCACCTGCAATGGTGGAGTCGGTTTATGGTATACCAGTGGAAATAATGCAGCATAAAGGGTATCCTGTTATTATTCCCGGAGAATTAACTCATGCTGCATAACAGATTATGATTAAGGAGAACTTAGAATGACTTGTACTATAGATAAAGATCTTATTGATAAAACTATTAATTTTCATGGGCATACCTGTCCCGGACTTGCCATTGGGATACGTGTGTCTGAACTTGCAATGCAAAGACTTGACATAGCAGATGGCAAACCAGCAGATGCAAAACCTATGGTATGTGTTGTTGAAACAGATATGTGTGGGGTTGATGCAATACAATTTCTAACAGATTGTACTTTTGGCAAGGGTAATTTGATTCACAAAGATTTTGGGAAGGCTGGATTTACATTTTTTGACAGAGAAGAAAATAAGGGATTTAGAGCTGTTTTTATTAAGCAGGCAGGCAACAATGATGATAGAAGCGCCTATATTAAAAAAATAATGAGCGCAGACCTTGACACCCTTTTTAAAATTGAAGATATATCAGAACCTCCTGTAAAACCTGCGAGAATATTGCAGAGTATTGAGTGTGAGAATTGTAAAGAAATGACCATGGAATCCAGAATCAGAAGGTTTGATAATAAATATTTATGTATCCCATGTTTTATTGAAAATGAGCAGAAAATATAAAGGATAAAGCAGAGAAGCTTCTGCTTTATCCTTTGGGAATAATCAAAATAATGAGTTTGGTTTAGCTATATACCTTTAATAAGCTTATTAGCTATATGCCCAGATATGCTTTTTTTATGCCCTCATCCGCAAGAAGATTTGTACCTGTGTCAGTCATGGTAATAGCACCATTTTCCATAACGTAACCACGGTTTGCTGCTTTTAATGCAAGATTTGCATTCTGCTCAACAATAAAAATAGTTGTACCATTCTCTTTGTTGATTTTTTTTATAATATCAAAAATCTGTTTTACAATTATAGGTGCAAGACCCAGAGATGGTTCATCAAGGAGCAAAACATTTGGTCTTGCCATAAGAGCTCTTGATATTGCAAGCATTTGCTGCTCACCACCACTCAGGGTACCGCCTGTCTGATTTTTTCTTTCAGCAAGTATTGGAAACAAGCCATATACATAATCCAGATCTTTTGCTATTCCATCCTTGTCATCTCTTAAAAAGGCTCCCATATCTAGGTTTTCCGCCACTGTAAGAAATGGAAAAATTCTTCTGCCTTCCGGTACCTGACTCAAACCAAGTGCAACTATTTTGTCCGGAGCAAGGGATGTAATATCCTGGTCTTCAAATTCAACGGAACCTTGTTTGGCAGGAACAATACCACAGATTGTCATTAAAGTGGTTGATTTGCCTGCTCCATTGGCACCGATAAGAGAAACGATTTCTCCTTTATTGACAATAATGTCAATGCCTTTAAGGGCGTGAATATTGCCATAATACGAATGTATATTTTTTAATTTAAGCATCTTCAGATTCATCTCCAAGATAGGCTTTGATTACTATTGGGTTATTTTTAATTTCCAGAGCTGTGCCTTCAGCGATTTTTTTCCCATAATCCACAACATGTATATTATCAGACAGACTCATGACAAGTTTCATATCATGTTCAATTAATAGGATTGAGACATTTTCATTATCCCTTAACCAGATAATAAGATCATCCAGCTCTTTTGTTTCCTGAGGATTCATTCCGGCTGCAGGTTCATCCAGTAATAATAAAAACGGATTTGTAGCAAGAGCTCTTGCAATTTCAAGTCTTCGCTGGGCTCCATAGGGCAAATTAATAGCCATTTCATTTACAAATTGTTCAAGCCCGATTTTTTCAAGAATTTCATAACTGTCGGCAACTGCTTGCTGTTCTTCTAATTTCTGGCTTTTTGGTTTAAACATTGCACCAAGAATACCTGATTTGAGTCTGCAATGTCGTCCAATCATGACATTTTCAAGAACTGTCATTCCATGGAAAAGGCGAATATTCTGAAAAGTTCTTGCCAACCCTCTTTCAGTTACTATATTGGGTTTCAGGCCATTTAAGCTGTCAGTAGGCTTGCCCGGTGGAGTTATTTGTACATCCCCCTCAGTTGGCTCGTAAATACCGGTAATACAATTGAATAATGTGGTTTTACCTGCTCCATTAGGCCCGATAAGAGCTGCAATTTCACCTTTTTTAATAGCAATATCAACGCTATTCAGAGCAGTAAGGCCTCCAAACTTCATTGTGAGGTTTTTTATATTTAGTATAGGTTCCATATAATTTATTCTTTTATTTTTTTGTATTTATAGGTTTTACGCACAGCCTCAATAAGTCCTTCCGGCTTAAACACCATTACAACCACCTGTAAGGCGCCAAATACAAGCATTCTGTATTCAGCAACTGCCCGCAGGTATTCAGGCAGAAGTATTAACACAAGAGCGCCTGCTATTACACCAACAGCAGATCCCATTCCGCCGATAACAACAACACAGAGAATTGTAATAGATTCCCAGATGGTAAAAGACATGGGATTAATATAAGAAGTTTTTGCAGCAAAAATAACCCCGGCAAGTCCTGCCCAGGTAGCTCCCAGGGCAAAAGCTGTCAGTTTGGTTTTTGTTTTATCAATACCCATTGCCTGGCATGCAATTTCATCATCCCGCATTGCAATCCAAGCTCTTCCTATCCTGGAATTTTCAAGCCTTTGGACAAAAAAGATCGTTATCAAGCATACAGCTATAATAATAAAGTAGATGTAGATAACTGATTGATGCTGGGTGAGTTCAATACCAAAGCTGTCTGGACCCGGAATGTTTCTAATGCCCCTTGGTCCATTGGAAAATTCTACCCAGTTTTCCAGTACGATTCTTATGATTTCTCCAAATCCTAAGGTTACAATGGCAAGATAATCTCCCCTGAGCCTTAAAACCGGATAACCTAAAAGAGTTCCAAAAAGAGCTCCAAGCAGAGCACTTAAAGGAAGAACAATCCAGAAACTTATTCCAAAATGCAGGTTTAAAAGAGCATATGCATAGGCGCCAATGGCATAAAAGAAAACATATCCTAAATCAAGTAATCCTGCCAGGCCCACAACGATATTAAGACCAAGACCTAGAATAACATAAACCAGTGCTGAGATCATAATACTTGTGTGATACATTGGTGTTACAAAAGGGTATACTAAAGCTATCACGCCTATTGTTGCCAAAAAAGGCAGACGGAATTTTTGATTCTGGAGCAATCTGTGTACAATAGGGATTGAATCTTTTGTATCTTTTTTTGCGCCTTCTTCTTTTCTACGCAATAAATAATTCCATAAAAGAGAGGCAACAAAAGCTCCGATTGCAACATAAAGAATATTCCACCACCTGAAAATCACTATGTTTTTTATGGTATTTACTTTTATAACCATTAAAGGAAAAGTCAAAATTATTGCCCACATAGAGAGAAAAAATGATTGTTTGATTTCGTTTTTTGTAATCATAATTATTAAACTTTCTTAGTTTCTTTTCTACCAAGGATTCCTGATGGTCTGAAAATTAAAATCACGACCAGAAAGGTGAAAGCACACACATCTTCATACTCGCTCCAGAAATATCCTGTAAAAAAGCTTTCAGTCCAGCCAAGTACAAGGCTTCCCAAAACAGCACCCGGGATACTTCCGATTCCACCTAAGACAGCTGCAACAAATGCTTTGATACCAGCTAAAAATCCTACAAAAAAGTTGATCTGTCCAACATGGCAGGCAATTAAAACACCGCCTATGGCAGCAGTAGCAGAGCCAACAACAAATGTTGTGGAGATAACTTTATTGACATTTATACCAACCAGAGCAGACATGATTTTATCCTGTGAACTTGCCCTCATTGATTTACCCATCTTGGTGAATTTAATAAGCATACCAAGAAGAGCCGTAACAATCACAGTGGTAAGAATAATCATCATTTCCGGCGCAGTGATAATATGTGCCCATGGTTCCCAGAATTCAAATTGAGGAATAAGTTCCGGAAAAGGTAAATATTCAGGTGTTTGTGCAAGCATCACATAATTTTGCAGGAATAAGCTCATTCCAATGGCAGAGATAAGGGCAGAGAGTCGTGGTGCATTTCTAAGAGGTTTATAAGCTATTTTTTCAACAGTAAAACCATAGGCACAGGAATAAGCAATAGCAAAAACAAACGCCAGAATTACAATAACTACTTCATTATATCCCCAAAGTCCAAGAACACTTGCAACTATGAGAGCTGTATAACCACCGATCATATAGATTTCACCATGAGCAAAATTGATAAGTTCAATTATCCCATAAACCATGGTATAGCCCACTGCAATCAGGGCATAGATACTGCCTCTTGTAAGACCCCCGAGAAAGAGCTCAAGAAAATAGACAGGGTCATGGATAATTTCTTTAACAGCAAAAAATGCAAGAATACCTGCGACTGCTGCGCCTAAAATAATATTTAACCATTTCATGTTAATTAATTTTCAACTCCTGATTATAGAAACCTGATTATAGAAATTAGTTATGAAAAGTTGTGGCTTAAAAAAAAACAGGAGCAGTAATAATTTTCAATTACGCTCCTGTTTTCATATTTTCAATCAGCTGTTATTTAATTAATCTGCTTATATTTACCATCAATAACTTTATATGCAGAAAATCCAACACCAACAACATCACCTCGTTTGTCAAAACCAATTTTTCCTAAAGGAGTATCAACTTTTTGAGACAAGAGAGCGGCTCTCATTTTATCATAATCAAGAGATCCTGCTTTTTCAGCTGCTTTTGCAAGTGCTTGTATACATGCATATCCCTGCATGCAAAATGTTCCCGGATCTTCGCTATATTTTTTCTGATGTTTTTTCAAAAGTGCCTGATAAAGAGGATTACTTGAAGTATCATCTGGACCAGTTGCATAAACACCTTCTGAATATTTACCGGCAAGTGTTGTAAAGTTGTCACCAATTATACCGTCACCGCCAAAGAAAGTAGTTTTAACTCTTTTTTTAACAAGAAGCTGAACAATCTTTGATGCATCTGAATGATATCCGCCCCACAGTGTAACATCAGCCTTTGATCTTTTAATTTTCTGAACAATTGCTGTATAATCAACAGCACCGGTAGTTACGCCTTCAAAAAGAACAACTTCAACGCCGCCTTTTTTTTCAAAACTTGCTTTTACAAGTTCCATCTGACCTCTACCATAATCACCTTTATCATGGATAAGAGCAACTTTTTTTACTTTAAGTTGTTCTATGGCAATTTGTGTCATAAGTACAGCCTGGGCACCGTCATAGGAAATTGTTCTGAAAAAGTTTGGATTCTCACCGGAAAA
>JAIOSM010000101.1 GCA_021107575.1 Desulfobacteraceae bacterium
GAATTAAAAATATTGCAGCACCTGTGAATACCATGAATCTTGACAAAAAAACCCCTTGTGTCAAAACAGGCTTTTGCCATGATTGCAGCAGTCCTGATAGAATTTGTAACACGTGGACAATAACTGAGAAATGTCTTCCTAAAAAGCGAATTAAGGTAATCTTGATAAATGAGGATTTAGGATTTTAATATGCAAAGAATACTTATTATACAACAGAATGGGGCAGGAGAGAGAAAAGCCCAGGGAATTAAAAGGTTTGGAAAGAATAGGTTTGATGTGGAGATTGTTGATGTTGAAACTGATCTGCCGTCTATTATAGATGACGGATTTGAATATTTGCCGGGAAAAATTGATGCAGATATTGTTCTGGATTTTTTAAAGCATCCGGATCTTTCAGAAGATCTCGCACTGTTATGTGAAAAACAAAATGTGCCTGTAGTTATTACCGGGAAAAAAATTACAAGAGGGAACGCAATATGTCCCCAGACATGATGTGCACTTTCAAGGCGAGTTCGTCTTGGTGATTATAGTGAAATGTTTGGATCTCCTGAGATTGTTGTTGAAACAGATGGCAAGTATATTAAAAAGATTGATGTATTAAGAGGCTCGCCATGCGGGGCAACATGGGATGCAGCAAAAAAAGTTGAAGGTTTGACTATTGATAATGCATTAACAAGATTCGGGCTTGAAGTTCAATTTTTTTGTTCTGCCGATCCTGGATCGTGGGATCCCATATATGATAAAAGCCCTGTGCATATGGCTGCAGATGTCCATGCAACAGCACTCAAAAGAAGTTTAAAAGAAGTTGATAAGTATAAATCGGATTAAAAATAACTAAGTCAGCTGATTATTTAATTTTAAACTTATCAAAATTTGATAAAGGACTTTGTTCTTTTGTCTCGACATTGCTGACAAAAGCAGCGCTGGAACCTTGATGGCACCATTCTATAACTTTATCCACGTTTTCCTTGGTGCCTTCAAAAACTGCTTCAACACTACCATCTTCAAGATTTTGAACCCAGCCGGTTACATTGTTATCTACAGCTACTTTTTGTGCTTCAGCCCTGAAAAACACGCCTTGAACAATACCTGTAACCAGAACATGCATTTGAATTTTGTCTGATGGCATTCTAACTCCTATAATTTGTTTTGTGTCTGATTTTTTAATGTTGCATTTTTAATAATACTGTTACCAAATTTTTCTGATATCGAATCTATAGTCTTGTCAACTTTTTCCCATTTTTCTGTTTGCTCATGGACTTTATTTAGAAGCTCCATCTGAAAAGGTTCAATTTTTTTATTAAGGCATGCAACATTCACACCAATGAGGCGTATTTTCTTTTTAATAGCTATTTTTTTTAAAAGGGTTAGTGTTTCTCGATATATTGACTGGGTTGAGGAGATTGGAGCCATAACTATTTTTTGCCTCGTCACTTGAGAAAAATCAGAAAATTTGAGCTTAATTGAGACATTATTTGTCAACATATTCTTTTTTCGTAAATCTTTCCCTACTGCATTGGCATGTGAAAGAAGATGTTTTTTAATGATGCCTATTTCATTTGTGTCTTCTGAAAGTGTGGATTCGCTGGAGATTGATTTTCGTTTTACATTTTGACCAATAGGGGTTGTATCAATACAATTTGCATACTCAATAAGCTTTGTGCCAAATTTTCCGAATTTATTTAATAAAATAGAAGAATTGAATTTTTGAACATCACTAAGTTTTTTAATGTTTAAAACTTTCATTTGTTCATAAGCTTTTTTACCAACCCCGGGGACTTTTTTAATATCAAGATCCTTTACAAAGTCCTCTACCATTTCTTTCCCAATAATATAAACACCATCAGGTTTATTAATATCCGAGGCAATTTTAGCAAGGAAGCTAATGGGAGCTGCACCTATTGAACAGGTTAAAAAACGCTCATTTTTTATTCTGTTTTTAATGTCCATGATAATTTTTCCAGGATCTCCAAAAAGCCTTTCACAACCAGTTATGTCAATATATGCTTCATCAACTGAAGTTTTTTCAACAAATGGAGAATATGTCATGAAAATATCCATAATCAATTTTGATTCATGCTGATATTTTTTCATATCAACAGGTACGATGCAGAGGTCTGGGCATTCCTGTTTTGCCATAAATATCGGCATGGCAGAATGTACCCCATATTTTCTTGCTTCATAACTGGCCGCTGAAACAACACTTCTTTTTGAATTCCCTCCAACAACAACGGGTTTCCCTTTTAATTCAGGGTTATCCCTTTGTTCCACAGATGCAAAAAATGCATCCATATCAACATGAAGTATCATTTGATTTTGTTTGCTCTAATTTTTTCTTTTTGTTTCTCTAAAATATATTTATGGACTATTTCAATATTATATTCTGAACAATTTTGAAAAATTCCATGACTAATGTTTTTTTTATCTATTTTGATTATTTGCATTTCAAGTTCCATCAGAACAGGCGCTTTTTGGTTTGTAAATTCAAATAAAAACTTTGATCTGCCGGAGTCCCCAGGTGCAAGTCCCTTGTTTTGGAACGACATGCCCGTGGCAGAAAGATTAATAATCGTAAAACGGTCACCTTTAAATTCAACTTCAAGGCTGTTGTTTTTATCAAACTTTAACCTAAAAGCTGCCCGTTTGTTTGAAGACTCATGTGTGAATTTTTCAGTAGGGACTTTCTTTTTTTTCCAGAACAAATTCTACCCTCCTGTTTAAGGCTCTGTGTTCTTCTGTATCATTTGATATTAGTGGTAATATTTTTCCATATCCTGTAGCAGTCAATCTTTCAGGGTCAACTCCCCGCTTAATAAGATGTTTTAGGACACTTGTGGCCCTTACTGCTGAAAGTTCCCAGTTGGATGGGAACTTTTCTGTGGATATTGGTATATCATCTGTATGCCCTTTTATATTTATATTGTATTCAGGGTAATCAAACAGAACTTTTATAATTTCATCCAGCATGGGTAATGCATCTTTATTAAGCTCAGCTCTTGAGGATTTAAAAAGAGCTTTACCTTTAATTTGTATGATTATTTTTCCTTTAAGGATATGTGTTGCAATATTATTGTTTTTAGCACCTGTGTTTGCGAATTTGTTAATATCCTGGATCAGGTTTTCCTTTCTTGATCTCAATCCTGTAATATCTTCAATTGCAATTTGAGTATCAAGGGTTTCAGGCAATTCCATGAGTTCTACAAAGGCAGTAAGTTCTGAGTCGTTTTCAAGTTGTGTTTTTATTTTACTTATAGCAGTTTTATATTTTCCAATTTCAAAGGATGAGAGAGTATAGAGTAGTATAAAAAAGACCAGGAGTAGAGTCATCATATCTGCAAATACTACAAGCCATGAAGCTCGTTCGCTATTCTCAGACACAATTGAATTTAAAGTTTCATCCTTTATCATGATCATCTGCCATCATTTTTTTCTCCTGTAATCCATTCTGCTGAGTGGTTGCCTCAGTCTTGCAGAGATAAAAGAAGAAAGTTTCTCATAGAGCATAATTGGGTTAGTGCTTTCCATGATAGAGACTGAACCCTGGAGCATTATTTCAAGATTAATTACTTCTGTGATTGTTCTTGATTTTAGTTTCCCTGCAATGGGAAGGAAAAACAGAGTTGATATTAATGATCCGTAAAAGGTAGTTAAAAGAGCAGTTGCCATTGCACTGCCTATGTTAGATGGATCCTGAAGATGGCTTAACATCTGCACAAGCCCTATAAGTGTACCAAGCATGCCAAAGGCTGGCGAATACATTCCCATTTTTTTGAAAACATCCTGTACGATAAAATGCCTTAAACGCAAGGATTCAATTTCTGTTGTAAGGGCAGCTCTTATTGCTTCTTCGGAAGAGCCATCTGCTATAAGTCCGCAAGCTTTTTTAAGAAAGCCGGAATTTGTCTTTATTTTGCTGAGTTCAAGAAGACCTTGCCTTCGTGCAACATCACAGAGTTTTATCATTGTTGCCACAGATTCATTAGGGTCTTCTTTTTCTTTTGAAAAAACATAGTACGCTGCTTTAAAAGCTGCGATTACATCTCTGAATTGAAAGGTAAGAAGTGTTGTGGCAAGCGTTCCTCCAAAGACGATCATAATGCCCGGCAGGTTTATAAAATTATGTATATCTCCTCCAAGCAATATTGCGCTGACAATCAGAGATATTCCAGAAATAATACCTATAAAAGAAGCTAAATCCATTTTTTATTTATAACTCCTCTAAAAAGAATCGTCAAAAGAATTTCCAAAAAATTTTTTGGTTTGCGACTAAAACAAATTTTATGTGGCATTTACAATTATGAATGTTATATTAATATGCTAAAGTGGTCAAGGTGATAGTTAAATAATTGATAGTTAAATGATTTGCCGGAAACTTTGAACAGAAATTTTAAATCTTATTTGGAGTAAGAATGGTTATAAGTAAAAGAGTAATTTTATTTTTAGTATTTGTATTATTATTTTTTGCCTGCGGACAAAATCAAGACAGTTCGGAGAAGATAGAACCTGAAAAAAATATTGAAGCCCTTAAGGATGTTGAGAAAAAACAGAGCATCAATAGAAAAAAGGAATATGCAAATCTCCCAAAAAATATTACCTGGCTTACAAATAATAAGGATTCTTTATTTTCATCTTCAGAAGCAAAAAAAGGAGGAG
>JAIOSM010000303.1 GCA_021107575.1 Desulfobacteraceae bacterium
AACAATCTCAACACCATGCACGCCATCCTCTTTCCATTCAAAACAAATTCGCCATTTTTTATTAATGCGTATACTGTGTTGCCCCTTTCGATTGCCACTGAGTGTTTCCAGCCGATTTGCAGGCGGGACTCTAAGATCATTTATTTCAGTAGCTCTATGAAGCATAATTAGCTTTCTTTCCGCCAACCTTTGTAAATCCTGTGGCAATTTTTTAGAAAAAAGACCATTAAATATAAATTTGGTTTCTTTGCATTTAAAGTCTTTTATCATAATCAATATAGTAACTCATAAGAATAATATCGTCAAGGGGTACTGTTTTAAAAATTTAAGTCAGATCCACTATTTTAAATAGTGGCTTAACCTTGTGTCCACTTTTTTGGGGGAGGATCATATAACCAAACATCATTTTTCAATGATAATCGTTCTTAGTTTTACACAAAATTAACCACCTAAATCACCGGCTCGCCCGGTGCATTTGAGTTGTTTTACACCCTTTAAAAAAATGGCTTAACCTCAATTACAGTTTTTCGGGGGAGGATTAATTCCCGAAAATTAAAATTCATGAATTTTTATGGACATAGTAGCCTCTTCCGTAATCAAATTTGCGAACAGCTTGCAATTGTGAGTAATCGTATCGAACCCAAGCTGCTTCAAACCATTGCTGATATTAGGATAATTCTTATATTGACGTATATTATATTTTGGCTTAAAAAGATTGATTAGATGGGCCTCACAGTCATTCACGGCAAACGGTTCCGCATTATTAAAAGGTATTTCAGTTATGGCTATCTGAAATTGCTCTTGAGTTAGGATTTCTCCATCAAAGCCCACAATCTCTTCAGACCCATCATTAACGATAGGGAAAAGTTCTTTTGTACCATCCAGTCGCAAAAATATTAGTGATAGTTCATAAGGACTAAATTCACCGTCAATAAAGGGATGCTCAACGGAAAGCACTTTAGAAAGCTTTTCATGGCCGGTTAAACGATCCCAAATATTTTGATTTTTGACTTGACCGATATAATGGACAAAATAGGTGAGGAATTCTGTTATATTTCCTTCAATCTTGATATTGAACCCCATATTTTTAACCATATAATCATAAATGAGGCGTTCTGGAGAAAGCCACGCAATGAATTTTCTATCTTTGTTAAAAAACTTAATTCCAGCTGCATTCATAAATGGCGGTTGTGTCGAGTGTTCTTTTTTAAAAAAATTCAATTCTACCAAGAACTTTGCACCAAGGAAATCTGGATCATCTTCCATTACAGATAGTTCAACTGATAGCTCTCCCGCTTTATTTCTCTGTCTGATCTTTAACTGAATTATTCCAGTTTCTTCATGCAATACAATCTCATCAAAATAGAGCACTGGCCTTTGGCAAATGATATAAATAGAGGAATTTTTCCAATATTCCAGGACTTCTTTTTCCTCTTTAAAATGTTCAAATTCATACACTGACATCACCGGGTATGACATAACAAAGCTTGTCTGAATACCCTTCTTCTGTAATTTCATCGTTGTACGCTCCTTGATGTCAACATCCTGTAGTATTGCTCGCATATAGTTACTGACTGCTAATGCTGCAAACCCTATTTCACACTTTTCAACAAACTAATTAACATAATATAAATCTGTATCCATAGTATGATTTGGTATAAATTTATTTCGTATAATACGCATTGCCATTGGATCTTCGATTTCTATTTTTTTCTCAATAAGAACTTTAAGTTTATTAAGTTCTATACAATGTTTATTCAACAAATAGAATCTATGTTCACCGAGCCACTCCATAGTTTCATAATACTTACGTCGATTTATTGATGCGCTTTCTGAAAGTTTCTTAAGTGTATTTATTGCCTTTATTAATTCTGACTCCCTTATAGCTGGTTTCAAATCAGGAATAAAATCAATACCACCATCCTCAGAAATGACAATAGCAATGGAAGGGATTTTTGATGTCACAATATAACGTATAGCGGAGTTATATCTAGCACCTCGTGCAGGATCACCGTCTTTAACTGTCATCCCATCAAGGATGGCACCTATAGCATAACAAGTTCCCTTTGGATTTAACAACAAAGCTCCATCTATTGGCGTTAAGTTTCGAAGAATTTTTGGTGTCAGAATTTTTGGTTTTATTGGAGTGGCTTGGTTTCCTAATCGTTGTGCTTCATTTTTTGCATCTTTTGAAATTAGAAGCATTGTGCCGTGTTTTTCCCGTTCGGCTTCCCTTACTAAGCCAACTATTCGATTTATTTGTTTATTGGTTATTTTATTAAAAATACGTGGCAAATCATTACGCAGCTTTTCTTCATTGAAGGATGGTTTTGGCAGATATGGTTGCCCATACTTAACTCTCATCAATACATTGCCAGCGTATGTTACCTCCCAGTGGTGATGTTCAAGAATATTTATTTTGAATATATCTTCATCAGTCACGGGCAGCACTTTAGAATTGACTAATCCATATATTTTTTCTGAGTCTGTATGCATTGCATAATCTTTAGATGCCAATTCAAGTAATTTTCTGGCACCTCTAGTTACTTTTAATTTTGTAGGATATGTAAATTCCACAAAAGTCTGAATTGCAGGATGCTTTTTTTCTGCTAATAAAAAGGAACCTTTTCCAGCAGCTTTCTCATAAAATGAAGCCGCAATACTGTTGCATTCACTGAATAAGCTGTGCCACCCTTCAATACATCTATCATCAGCTCGATATGCCAACCCCATCATGAATTTGTTTGCAGCTTCACGAATAACCTCTTCAGCATTAAAGCTACTTGTGTTTTTTCCGGGGTCAGGTAGGTTCAACTCACCGCTTACTTTTTCAAGAAATATTATTATCGCTGCATCAATTAACGAAATAGCGACTGGCATACTACTATACTCATGAATTGGAACTTGAGAGATAGTTAATGACTGATGGGATGCGATTACAGTTTTTTGAAGTTTCAATACTGCACAGACAAGATATCCGTTAACCTTTGAAGGGTTTGAGACAAAGTAAGATACCGATGAGGGTGTTGTCTTTTCGTCATCCACTATTTTTTTAATAGCATCCTTTATTGAACGGCGGAATAACGATTCATCATGAGATTTTTGAGCTAATTGATGACTGTGTAAAATATTTTTTTCTGGATAGCTCGTGTAAATATTCCCCGCAATTTCAAGAGTCGAATTAAATGTTTCAGATTGAATCCAAAAGTCATTTTCTGGCTCGACACATGCAGGATAACAGTCTTTCAAATTATCAATCAGAATTCCAACAAAAAATATTTCAGGATTAAAACGGCCATCAAGTAATTCAAATACCCTCTTGGCTGCTGCTTCTTGTGATACACGAAAATGGGGCTGATATCCCCACATGAAATGATTAATTGTAATTGGCATTATGTATTATTATTTCCTAAAATTGAACAAGTAGTTGTGCGGTTCCGCATATCTTTCACTTTTTCATAATATGCGCCATGGGTATTAGTAAACCTTATCAATATTTTTGTATCAAAGAACAAAGCAGCTGTAAACAGGGCTTTCATTCAATTATGTATATTCTTTAAATATATCTTCCCGCTTAATGTTTAAAGGGTCAAGGCGTTTGAATTTTGTTGCTTTGTATCGTTTTATAACAGGGTGCTCTTCATCAACTGATATGCTGCCTGAGTCTTTATTAAGATGCTCTATAAGAATATTGTCTGCTGTCTCGTAATCCGGAACCTTGATTTGATCAAAATCACTTGAGGTTATTCCCAAACCATCTGTGGGCACAGCATCAATACTGTGCTTTAATGCATCAGCTTTGTTGAGTTGATTCTTTTTCCTGTATTCAGCTTCAAGATATCTTGCAAGTCCATAGACTTCAGTTTTCCATAGATACTGAAGAAGCCCAAAATTGCCTACATCTCCATGCAGGGTCCAGAATCCCAGCATAAGTTCTGTATAGTTATCTGTGGAAAGAACCATGCCTTTTTGAAAATGGGCAAGATCAAAAAGATATATCATTCTTATGCGGGCTTTAATGTTTCCTTTTCTTATTTTTTCCTCAAACAATTTTAGCTGGGGCAAATCCTTTATTCTATTTGCTGGAACAATTTGTTCATAAAAGTTTTTATAAGCATCGGTCAGATCATGGGTTTCAAAATCATCACAAAAAAGCGTACCGATTTCTTCTGCTCTTGATATCTCTTCTTTTTTGTTTGTTTCTATGGGCAGACTTCTGCCTAGAAGAGTGATATTTGGGATATCTTTTATTATTTCATTTGCAAGTATGCATGTAAGAGCGCTGTCAATACCCCCTGAAAGCCCGATTACAAGTGATTTAAGCTGATTGTTTTCTTTCAGATAAGAAGCAAAATGCTTTTTAATGTTTGAAAACATTAATTTATAATTATCTTTAATCTCAAACATACTAAGCCTTAAAAAGAATTGATTTTTTAACCTTTGACAGTGATGCTGTACCTGTCATAACCATGCTCTGTTCAAGCTCTTCTTTTATCTTATCAATGTATTTTTCAACACCCGGCTGCAATCCGCCAACAGCAGCAATTGAAAATGGGCGACCTATCATCACTCCATCTGCACCCAGTGCAAGTAGTTTTAAAACATCACCGCCACTCCTGATTCCACCGTCAACAAGGATAGTAATTTTTTCTTTTACATGATCAGCAATTTCAGCTAAAACTTGCGATGTTCCTGGAGTAAAGTCAAAAACTCTGCCGCCATGATTTGAAACAACAATGGCGTCAGCACCTGCATCCAGGGAAAGCTGCGCATCCTTTTTTGTCATTATGCCTTTTAGGATGAATTTCATGGGAAAACTCTTAATTATCTTTGAGAGCTGGTCTGCATTTCTTGGTGAAACAGGGCGACCCATTTTCCTTAATGTTATAAGCCCTGCAGCATCAATGTCAATTCCAACAATCTTAGCCCCTGATTGTTCAACTTTTTCAAGCTTTTGATAGAGTTCCTTATCTTCCCAGGGTTTAATAAAGGGAATTCCGCTGCCTTTGACATCAGAAATTGTTTTTAATCCTGTTTCATGGATAAAATCAGGGACCCCATCTCCTGTACAGCCCATAATCCCTTTTTTTACGCACCCATGAATTACAGAATCAATATATTCCTCTTCACTGATCTTTCCGCCCATATTAAAAGAAACCCCACCAATGGGAGCTGCCATAACAGGGATATCAAATGTCTGCCCCAGCATTATGGCTTTTGTATCAGGCTTTATTACATCATGGATAAGGCTCATATTTAACTTCAATTCCGCAAGAGCCTGCACATTGACTTTAAACGATGATCCTGTACCAAGTCCACCCATGCCGGGCACTTCACCTGCACATGCTTTCCCGTCGCATTCTTTACAGACCTTACAAAATCCCTTCATGAGATTTCTGGCATTTGCATATATTTCCTGC
>JAIOSM010000070.1 GCA_021107575.1 Desulfobacteraceae bacterium
AAAAGGTCTGAGCCTTAAAGAAGCCCGGGAAAAATTCGGCTACCATACGTTGCAAACTAAAAAACCATAATGAATTTGCTTAAGGAATATTAATATGGCACACGGTTATATGGACAATTCCCTGAAGATAGACCTGACCTCTGGTGTGGTATCCAAACTGCCGATCAGCAAAGAATGGAAAATGCACTATCTGGGTGGAAGGGGCATGGGCATTCGTCTTTTATGGGAATATGCGCCCAAAGGTGTAGATCCTCTATCTCCTGCAAATCCCTTGATTTTCATGACCGGTCCTTACACAGGCACAGGCGTCTTTTCCGCCTTTTACAATGTAACAACACGATCACCATTGACGGGAACTGCGGCAAGTGCTCATTCGGGAGGCACCTTTGGCCCTGCTCTGAAACGAGCCGGGGTGGACGGACTGATGATTGTGGGCCAATCTGAAAAACCGGTATACCTGCTTATTAATGGCGGAAAAGTTACAATATGTGATGCATCATCGCTTTGGGGCAAGGACGTACAGCAAACAGAGTCAATGATAAAAGAAAAACACGGCAAGGTGAGTTCTGCTGTTATTGGTCCGGGGGGTGAAAACCTGATCAAATATGGATGTATCATGAACGATACCTTTCGTGCTGTTGGCCGCGGAGGTGCAGGTGCTGTCATGGGTGCAAAAAAACTTAAAGCAGTGGTGGCAGACGGTAAGGAAAAAATCAATATTGCCCACCATGATCTTTTTACGGCCATTTCGCGCAAGGGGGCCAAGACATCTCTTTCGGTGGGCAAACATTTTGCCAGGTATGGCACTGGAGCAGCTTTTGATGTCTATAACCAAAATGGTTCTCTCCCGAGTTATCATTTCAGGAAAGGCCATTATGATGAAGGAGAAAAGATTAATGCCGAAGCACTCAAGAAAAATTATTTTGTGCGGGATCAGGGTTGTTTTAACTGTCCTTTGAAGTGTGCCAATATCCATAGTGTCAAATCAGGCCCTTTTGCCGTGGAGGAGACCGAGGGACCGGAATATGAAACCCTGATGGCCTTTGGCTCACTGTGCGGCAATAGCAACCTGGAAGCCATCATCAAGGCCAGCCACATGGTCAATCTTATGGGAATAGATCTCATTTCTGCCGGAGTAACCATTGCCTTTGCCATGGATCTCTTTGAAATGGGCCTTTTGACTGAAAAAGACACGGATGGTTTGACACTGACCTTTGGCAATGCCGAGGCCATGGTGGAGATGATCACAAAGATTGCCTATCGACAGGGATTCGGAGACCTGTTAGCTCAGGGAAGTCTGATTGCAGGCAGGAAGATAGGTCCAAAGGCAGAAGAACGGGTCATGCAATGTCTTGGTCAGGAGTTTCCAGGGTACGAGCCTCGACGGAGCCCTGGGACAGGATTTTCCCTCAGCACCTCAAATCGAGGGGCAGATCATCTTAGGGCCTGCTTTTATGCAAATGAGATTTTTGGTGATGAATTCAAAGACAGAGATTTTGCCGATCATATGAAAATTATGACGGAAAAGGAAGATCTCATGGCCCTGGTGGATTCTTTGGTAATGTGTAAATTTGGTCAGAGAAAGGGGCAGTTTACGCCTGATGTCGTAACTGAGCTGCTTGAGGCATTAACAGGATTTGCCTTTGATACCTCTGATTTGTCTCATATCGGCGAACGTATTTATAACCTGGAACGACTTTACAATATTAGAGAGGGTATCGAAGAGATTGCTCTGCCCCGACGGATATTTACCGAGCCGATAGAAGATGCTGTGGGGAAAACACCACCATTGGATGCAAATCATTATGAAAAAGCAAAAAAGAATTATTTTACTGCTCGTTCCTGGGATGAAAACGGCCATCCAAAATCTGAGAAACTTATTGAATTGTCACTTAGCGGTCTGGTTTCGTGAAAATGGTTTGGTTTCATAAAAGCCGGCTCAAGGGCAATTTAATTTTTAATATCTTAAACTGATGAAGAGAGGTTCTAATATGTATACCATACTGACTCCTCCACAAATAGAGATAGGCTCAGGGAGTTTGATATCTCTCAAAGAAGTCATTGCTTTCTGTGGAACCGGCAGGGTTCTTATTGTAACGGATAAAGGAATTTGCCAAGCCGGAATTTTAGACCGGGTCATCACTGCAACGGGAAAAAGTATTAATGATTTTTATATATTTGATCGTGTTCTGCCAAATCCTGACATTCCCATAATGGAGGAATGCGGACAGGTTGTTGAATCAGACGATTTTGCCTTGATCATTGGACTTGGAGGCGGGAGTCCCATGGACGTTGCAAGGCCGCTGCTGTTCTTCCGGCCAATGGAAGCAGGATTAAACCTCTTTTAGGGCGGGGTATGGTACAAAACCCGGGTGTCCCTCTCTGCCTGATTCCTACAACTTCGGGAACAGGCTCCGAGACAACCCAGGCCATTGTAGTGGATGACCCGGAGAGTGGAACCAAAAAGGCTATCTGGGACCGGCATGTCATCCCCCAGGTTGTCATTGTCGATCCGGACCTGACCATTGGGATGCCGGCCAGGCTCACTGCCGACACGGGTCTTGATGCCCTGGTCCATGGAATCGAAGCATATACTGCTCGATCAACCAACCCTGTTGTTCAGGCCTATGCACGGGAATGCATTGAACTGGTTACAAAGCACCTTCCTGTTGCTGTAAAAAATGGAAAAGATATTAACGCACGATCCGGCATGTCACTGGCTGCAACCCTTGGAGGCCTTGCCATCAGCAACGGGGGCCTGGGAGCCATCCATGGATTGGCGTATCCGCTGGATACGGTAAAACATATTCCCCATGGCCGTTCCGTAGCTATCATGGCACCCTGGGTTGTAGATTTTAACCGCATCGGCAATGAGGATACATACGCCCGGATTGCCCGGTTTCTTGGAAAGGATGTGGATAACCTGGATTATAGGGAGGCCAGTCAAAAAGCAGTGAAAGGTATTATTGACTTGATGGAATCCGTTGGCGTTTCACCATATCTCACTGACCACGATATTCTGGCTTCCGAAGTGGATGATCTGGCAAAGGAAGCATTCCGGGTGTCCCAGCGTCTTCTTCCAGCCAATCCCCGAAAAATTACAGAAGACGATGCAATGAGCATTTACCGGGCTGCAGCAACACCCAAGTGAGTTTTGGAAAAAGTTTTTTATTTAAATGAAATGCAATGTTAGGAGTAACGACAAATGATTGATGAAAAAGATTTAGCCAAACTATCGTATAAAGGCGCATCCAAAATTGACAGCGATTGATTCCCTGGCAAAAAAACTCAGGAATATCTTGACATGGCTTTTGATAATGAGTCCATGGCCAGGGGCGGAGGTCGGTTCCCACTTGTTATGGCGGAAGGGAAAGGAGCTACCATAAAAGATGCGGACGGCAATTTAATGATTGATATTACAGCCGGCGTGGCTGTCAATGCAGTTGGACGCTGCCATCCCAGAGTCGTCAAAGCCATGAAGGAACAGATGGGCACAATGATGCATGCCATTGATTTCTCAAGCGTGCGTCGTACCGAACTTGCACAAAAAGTTGCCGGCATAATGCCCAAAGGACTGAAAAATAATTGTATTACCTATTTTACCCAGTCCGGCAGTGGGGCAGTTGAAACAGCCTTAAAATTTGTAAGAAAGATAACAGGCCGCACCCAGGTCGCAGCATTTCATGGTGCATACCATGGGGTCTGGTACGGGTGTAACTCCCTTACAACCGGGGACCAATACCGAAAAGGATATGGTCCTTTTCTTCCGGGTATCATTCATTTGCCGTATCCATATTGTTATCGTTGCAGTTTTGGCCTTGAATACCCCAAATGTGAGCTGCAGTGTGCAAAATATGTGGATTATGTTTTGAACACGCCTTATACGGGCGCGGATGATGTCGGTGCTCTGATTATAGAAGCTCAGCAGGGTGAAGGTGGATATGTCCCGCCGCCGCCGGGTTATCTTGAAATCGTGAAAAAGGCCTGTGAAAAACACGGGGCACTCTATATTTCCGATGAAGTCCAGGCCGGGGCCGGCCGTACCGGCAAAATGTGGTGTATTGAACATTCTGATGTTGAACCCGACATGATTACCTGGGGTAAAGGCATGGGAGGTGATGTTCCCATGGGTGGATTATCTATCCGTAAAGATCTTGCATTAAAAATTGAGGATAATTCCCAGCCAAATACATTTTCAGCAAACGGTGTATCCAGTGTGGCATGTATGACCAACATCGATATTTTAACTGAAAATGATAATGCCTTGATCAAACGTGCCGGAGACTTAGGCGAGCAGATTAAAACCTGGATCAGGCAGGGGAGTGAGAATTTGAGGGCTATAGGAGATATCCGCGGTAGAGGCTTGATGATCGGTATTGAGATGGTGGAAGACAAAGAGACTCGTGAACCCCTCAACCAGGGCACGATGAGAAGTATTATAGGCGGGTTGCTTGGACGCGGGATGATCATGGTACCCTGCGGCCGGTTTGGAAATGTTTTCAGGTTTATGCCTCCTTTGGTGATCACAAAAAATTATGTCAAAAAAGCTGTGGACATCTTCCTTGATACTGTCAAGCAGGCGTCAAAATAAAAAACAATTTGAATTTGAACCATTACCAGGAGTTAACATATTATGAAAAATTTCAGGGAATATTTAAAAGAATTAAAAAATAGAAATGATTTAATTGAGATAGATACAGAGGTTGATCCTGTTATTGAAATAGCCAAAATCCAAAAAAAGTATGCAAACAGCAAAACCGTTCAATTCAATAAAATCAAAGGATATGATATCCCTGTTATTAGTAATATATTTCATAATAGAGAGAATATTGCGCTTGCAATAGAAACTGATTTAGATGGTCTAAAAGATAAAATAATTACAGCAGTAAAAAATCCTGTTGATACTGTTATAGTAAAAACTGCACCTGTTCAGGAAGTTGTAACAACAAAAGATATCAATCCTCTGAATGATCTTCCAATACCCCAGCATTACCTTAAAGATAATGGCAAATATATTACCGCCGGTGTCATACTTGCTACTGATCCTGAAACAGGCATCAGAAACCTTTCTTTTGCCAGAATGAAAGTGAATAATAACAATAAGATTAATGTCATGATAAACCCAAACCGGCATCTGTTGAGATATTTTCATAAGGCTGAAGCATTGGGTAAGTCACTGGATGTGGCAATTATATTTGGCGCTCACCCGGCTGTATGGCTGGAGGGTGCAATGCCAGATGGACTTGTGGATGACGATATGGACGAGCTGAATATTGCTTCCAGCCTTGCCGGTAGTCCAATAGAACTTATAAATGGAAAAACAATAGATCTTGCATATCCGGCCAATTGTGAAATTGTTATTGAAGGAAGGATGATTAATGGTGAAAGGGAATATGAAGGTCCTTTTGGCGATTACTCCGGAATATATGATAATCCACCGCGGGAAAACCCCGTCATTGAAATATCAGCAATAGTTAGAAGAAAAGATGCTATATATCATGATTTGTTACCATTTGCTGCGGAACACTTTCATCTGGGAGGACTGCCCCGGGAAACTGATCTTTTAAAACGTGTGAAACAGGCAGTACCTGGAATTATGGATATTCATTTAACTCTGGGAGGATGCAGCCGCTTTCATGCGGTTGTAAAAATTAAAAAAGATAAAGAATCAAATGCGAATCATACTATTGTTGCAACCCTTTTTCCCACTGAGTCGGCAAGAGATATCAAAGTTGTTGTTGTTGTTGATGATGATATCAATATCTATATCTCTTCTGATGTCGAATGGGCCATTGCGACAAGAGTTCAATGGCATAAGGATATTATTATCATAAATAAAATGGAAGGATTGCTTGATCCATCGGCCATATCCAATACATCGGCATCAATACTTGAGCGCACTGAAATACTGACATCAAAAATCGGAATAGATGCAACCATACCTCTGGGAAAACCAGATTTTATGGGCCTTTTTGAAAGGGTGGGATTCTAAAAAATAATTTACAAGGAGTCATTTTATGAAAGAAATCAATAGAGAGGAACTTGTATCAAAATATAAAGAATTTCTGATGCCCCAGGTGCATACCAGTTATACAGACCCCTTATGTCTGGAAAAAGGTGAAGGGGAATATGTATTTGATTATAATGGCAAAAAATATCTTGATTTTTATACGGGAATTATGGTTGTCATCTCCGGCCATTGTAATAAAAAAGTTACAAAAGCTGTTGCTGATCAGATCGAAAAACTACAGCATACCAGTTCATTTTTTATCAATAAACCTGTTGTTGAACTGGCAGAAAAATTAGCAAAAATAACGCCTGGAAATTTAAAGCAGTCCTTTTTTGTTAATTCCGGGTCTGAAGCAGTAGAGGGTGCAATAAATCTTGCCCAGCTGCATACAGGTAACAGCACCGTTATCGGTTTACAACACGGATATCATGGCCGAACACTGTTAAGCCGATCATTAACAGCTCTTTCTGTCTGGAGGACAGGAGCAACAAATGCTCCGGATTTAAGATACACACCAAATGCCTATTGCTACAGATGCCCCTTTAACACCACTCCGGAAAATTGTGATATGGCCTGTGCCCGCTACCTTGAACAAGTTATTTTAACCCAGACAGAAGGCAAAATAGCCTGTGTTATTGCCGAAACTATTCAGGGTGTGGGCGGATTAATTGTACCCCCGGCAGATTATTTCAAGGTATTGTCAAAAATCACCAGAGAATACGGAGGCCTTTTAATCAGCGATGAGGTCCAATGCGGTTTTGGGAGAAGCGGTGAAAAAATGTTTGCCATAGAACATTATGGGGTTGAACCGGATATAATTGCCATGGCCAAGGGGTTAGCAAATGGCTTCCCTATAGGTGTTTTTATTGCAGGTAAAGATGTCGCAAAAAGTTTTGAAGGGCCCTCTGTATCCACTTTTGGAGGAAATCCTGTATCAAGTGCAGCAGCAGTTGCAAATATCGAATTTCTCTCTGAAAACAATATCCTTCATAATTCAAAGCTTATGGGTGAAATATTAAAAGAAAAATTCCTGGAGTTGCAAGATAAATATGACCTGATTGGTGATGTAAGAGGTAAAGGGCTCTTTTGGGGGCTTGAGCTTGTAAAGGATAAAAAAATAAAAGAACCGGCATGGGAAGAAACGGAAAAAATAATGCAGCTCTGCAAAGAACAGGGACTGCTTATCGGCCGATCCGGTTTTAGTTTTCATGTTCTCAGAATGGGACCACCCTTAAATATAACAAAAGATCGTATAGAAGAAGCTGTACAAATACTTGACAGGTCTTTTGCAAAATTGAAATACACTTAACGAGACCTTTGAATAGCCCTGCTTCTTATGGATTCAAACGTTACAGCCCTTTGCTTTTATAATGTGGTAGTTCTAAAAATTACTATTATTCAAAGGTCTCCTGATTTTAAGGAATTATAAATGACAAAACGATTAATTATAGGAATAGCTGGTGCAAGTGGTGTGATTTATGGCATCAGGATGCTTGAGGTTCTCAAAAGCCACGACATTGAAACACATCTTATTATTTCAGAAGCCGGAAAACTCAATATCAAGATTGAAACTGACTATAATTTGAACGACGTTCTTGATATGGCAGATCACACTTATTCAAATCAAGATATTGCCGCATCAGTTGCCAGCGGTTCCTTTTTGAACCTTGGCATGGTAGTTACCCCCTGTACAGTCAAAACATTGTCTGGAATTGCAAATTCTTATAATGATAATCTGTTAACTCGTGCAGCTGATGTTCAGCTTAAAGAAAAACGAAAATTGGCACTTCTGTTCAGGGAAACCCCTTTGCATAAAGGCCACTTAAGGCTTCTAACCCAGGCAGCAGACATGGGCGCACATATTATTCCACCCATGCCAGCTTTTTACCATCATCCTAAAACCGTTGATGATATTATTAACCACTCTGTTGGGAAGGTTTTGGATTACATAGGGATAGAGCATGAATTGTTTAAGCGCTGGGACAATACTGAATTGGATAAACTTGCGAACAGGCCCAATCTTTCAGAAAGTTGAGATAATAGTTCGCTGCGCCCTAAAAGGTCCAGAGGGTCCCCCACTATTCAAAAACATTGCAATTTTTTAAAATGCCTTTGATATCAGTCTCCATTTAAATAATGGTTAATCAATCCAAGGTATATATTCCCCTGTTTTTCAAGTGAATCTACATTGACATATTCATTAGGACCGTGTGCACCTTCTCCCAACGGACCATAGATGATCGTCGGCATACCCGCATATCTGAACCATCTAGCGTCTGTTACACCCCCGACACCAACATAAAACTCAGGTTCTGTCTTAAAAATATCCTTAACTACCTTAAATACTGTTTCTGCAAAAGAAGAATCTTTGGGTGTTATGTTAGCCCCACAATAGTAGGTGTTCATAATCTCATAATCCTTTTTCCCCAATCCTTTGTCTATTTGCTCTCCTATTTCAGCTAAAACACTTTCCTTTGTTTCTCCTGGAATCGTTCTTCTGTCTACTGTGATGACACATTCACCGGGAACCTGGTTTATAGCTTTTCCTCCGGATATCATATTTACGCTTATAACGGGTGATCCTATCTCAGGATGGTATTTATCGATTTTCCTGTCTATTGCGAGAACAGCCTTTGAAGCCATAACGATGGCATTTATTGCTTCAAACCTTGCGTTTGCAGTATGGGCAGCTTGACCTTTGAATTTCACATCAAACACCAGCATCCCCCTCTCTCCGGTTCTGATCTTTAAATCGCTTCCTTCACCAACTATTAAACAGTCAGGCTTTTTGATTTTCCCCTTTTCAATCAATTCTACTATGTGTCTTGTCCCAAATGTTGCACCTTTTTCTTCATCTGAAACCAGTTGTATCTGCAAATTTCCATTGAGTTTTCTTTTCGCTAATATTTCAGCAATATGCATCATAACAGCACAACTGCCCTTCATATCATACGACCCTCTTCCAAAGAGTCTGTTCCCCTTTAGTTGAGGTGAAAACGGATCTGTTTCCCATTTGGATTCATCTGCTATTGGTACAACATCAAGATGACCGTTAAAGGCAATGGTTTTTTCGCCATGCCCCAAATAAGCTATTGTGTTGGGTCTTCCTTCTTCCTTTTCATATATTGAGTATTCCACTCCAATATTTTCAAAAAAACCGGCAACATACTCACCAATATCCTTTTCCATGCCTGTTAAACTTTTGTACTTAATAAGATCTTTTGCAATCTCTACTATTCTGTTTTTATTCACGCGCATATAAATGCCTTTATAAAATGAAAAATTAAATTTACACTGCTGTCTACAGATTAAAAATCCTGTTTTCCCCTGATTCTTATCCGTTTTCTTTTAACCCTGGGATCCGGGATGGGCACCGCAGATAACAAGGCTTTTGTATATAAATGTTGTGGGTTTCGAATAATCTCCTCAGTATTTGATTTTTCAACTATCTTTCCATTATGCATAACCGCAATATCATCACACATATATCTGGCTACGGCCAGGTCGTGTGTTATAAAAAGTATGGTTAGATCAAATTTTTCCCTTAACTCCAGCATGAGGTTTAAAACACCCGCCCTTATTGAAACGTCCAGCATGGAAGTTGGCTCATCTGCCACGACAAAGATCGGGTCGATAACCAGGGCTCTTGCTATTGCAACCCTCTGCCTCTGCCCTCCTGACAGTTCATGAGGATAACGGTATAAAAATCCTTCTGAAGGCTTTAATCCAACAACATCCAGCGCATCATTGACCTTTTTTACATTATACAATCCCTGTGCTATCAAAGGTTCCGCAATGGTGCTATGAATTGTAAGTCTCGGATTCAACGATTCGTATGGGTCTTGAAATATCATTTGGATATTCTTCCTGAATTTCTTTAAGTTCTCTTCCTTCAGGCCTGCTATATCTTCACCCCCAATATATATCTTCCCGCTTGTCGGATTCAATAGCCTTAAGCTATGTTTCACTTTCTATTCCGG
>JAIOSM010000027.1 GCA_021107575.1 Desulfobacteraceae bacterium
CTTTTAGGTTTCTGACCCATATTAATAGCAAGTAAGTGAGTCCGGCAAGGTTTAATAAAATGATTATAATCGCAATAGTGTTAATTAAAAGCATTTTTTACCTGATCTATTGTTATTAGTTATTATTTAAAAGTTTGACTCAGTATTTATTAATGTATATATTACAATGCTTAGCTTAGTGATTCAAGAGATATGATTTAATTTTTAGGAGATATTTTATGGGTTGGCTTGGGAAAGTTGTAGGTGGAACAATTGGATTTGCCATTGGCGGTCCTATCGGTGCGATTGCCGGCGCAGCATTTGGGCATACATTAGACAAAAAAGAAGAACGATATTTATCTTCAAACCGAA
Organism: Desulfobacteraceae bacterium; assembly: GCA_021107575.1. Classification (GTDB taxonomy): domain Bacteria; phylum Desulfobacterota; class Desulfobacteria; order Desulfobacterales; family Desulfobacteraceae; genus JAIOSM01. The sequence goes on from JAIOSM010000027.1 coordinate 352, forward strand.
TAGGTGCCGGTCCCGGATCTGGACGACTTTCAAATAATGAAGAAGCTCAGCTTACTTTTTTTATTGCAGCATTTTCAATGCTTGCAAAGATTACCAAAGCAGATGGCCGGATTTCTGAAATTGAGATTAGCTCTGTTGAAGAATTTATGCAAAGAGATCTTAATCTTGATGCAGAATCAAAAAATACAGCCAGAAATATTTTTCGGGAAGCTGTAAATTCTCATGATCAATTTGATGCTTTTGCAACACAGTTTTATAGTGTTTTTAGAAATCAGCCCAGGCTGATTGAAATTATGATGGATGTGCTTTTAAGAGTTTCTGCAGCAGACGGTGACATCAGTTCTGAGGAAGAAATTCTGCTTTTAAGTGCCGCAAGAATATTTAATATCTCTGATAGAGAATACTCAAACTATAAACAAAGATATGTTAAAAAGACAAATAAATATTATGCTGTATTAAATTGTGATGAGCAGGCATCTGATCAGGAAATTAAAAAACAATATCGTAAACTAGTTACAGAGTATCACCCTGATAAGATTGAATCTAAAGGGCTCCCTGAAGAGTTCACTAAATTTGCAAACGATAAATTTATCAAAATTCAGGAAGCCTATGACTACATTAAAAAAGAAAGAGGAATATAGAAGACTGCTACAATAATCCTTTTTCTTTTGATATCTCATTATAAGTTCCAATAATATTTTCCGGTGGAACCCATTTTTCAGAATCTTTTTTGGGTTTAAGAGTCATACTGTCAAACTCACATCTGGTAATACAGAGACCACATCCTATGCAACGGTCTGTGTTGACAAAGGCTGTTTCTTCAACAGTGATAGCATCCATAGGGCATACTTCTTCACATGCCTCACAGGCAGTGCAAAGTTCTTCATCCACCTCAGCAAAATAACTCGAATTGATTATTTTTGCAGGTTGTTCATTGTTATTAAGGTTTTTGAGTATCTGACAGCAGCAAGAGCAGCACATACAGATGTTTTGAGGCCTTTTTGAGTTTCCTGGCTGGAGAACAAGACCGTTATCAACTGCATTGTGCAGTATTTCAATAGCTTCGTCCTGGCTAATGGACCTTCCGATACTTCTTTCTTCATAATAATATGCTCCTCCTGCAAAGACTAAACATGTTTCAACAGGTTTGTCACAGCCTTTGCCAAGCATTGCATGTTCTTTTCTGCATATACATGGAGCAACTATTATTTTTGACTGGGATTTGATAATTTTTTCTGCTTCCTCGTAATCCATAATTTTAATTTCTGCATTAATAGAAGCACCAACAGGGATGACTCTTAATTGTTGAGTCTTATGTTTATACATTTCATCTGTGAGATACGGTACATATTCATTAAAGTCTTTAATTAATTGTTCAGTTAACAAATCCACCTGATATTCCCAGATGCCAATTACAAATTGTGCCTGCATATAAGTCTCAAGGCCATTTCTGGAGGCATATAGTACAAGGCCTTTTTTGAGCATGGTTTTTAAAAGTTTTTCTAATTTTTCTTCATCTCTGCCAAGACGCTTTGCCATATCTTTGACTTGTTCAGGAACCATATGAAGAGAACATGCAAGTTCGGCTTCTTCGTCAGTAAATAATTGTTTTAGGATTCTTAATTCAACCCCAGATGCAGTTTCAGGGAATCCCCCCGGAGTTTTATTAAGGTGTAATGCAAGTTTTTTGTAAATATCAGTCATTTTTTCACCATTTCTTATGTAAGTTTAATCTATAATTCCATGTAACTTGTTATTTTCATCCCATTTTTCAGGAAATATATCAACAGTTTTTCTTTTTATATCATCTTTGCCCTCCACAAGAACTGATAAATAGTTAGAAGTTATTGCAACAAGTAAATTGGTTTTTTTATCTCTTTTGGTTTGAATAATTGCCGTAAGTTTTTTGTTGATCATTTGTTTTTCAAAATTTTTCTTTTTTTTATTTGAAAGTTTTCTAAGTTGCGAACATCTTGATTTAATTTCACTATTATTAACTTTGTCTGAAAAGTCATAGGCTTTTGTTCCTTTTCGCGGGGAATATGGAAAAACATGGATGTATTATATTTTAAGATCTTTAATAAATGCATATGGATTTTTAAAATGATCAATTGTCTCTCCGGGAAAGCCTGCAATAACATCTATTCCGATTGATACATTGGGAAGTTTTTTATTAATTTTTGAGATCAATTTTTTAAACGATTCAGTATCATAAGGTCTTTCCATTTTTCTTAAAATTTCATCGTCTCCACTCTGTAAGGGAATATGGAAATGATCACATAAATTGGCAGGATCTGTTGCAAAATCAATGATATCATTTGTTAACTCATTGGGTTCAATGGAGCTTATCCTGATCCTCGGGATATCCTTTGTTTTAAAAATTTTTTGAAACAGTTCAGATAACGATGATTTTTTTTTAAAATCCCAACCCCATGTTCCCAAATGAATACCAGTTAAAATAGCTTCTTCAAAATCTTGTGAATAAAGACCTTTCAAGTTACTTATGACTTCATCCGCGGACATGCTCCGGCTCTGACCCCTGGCGTAGGGAATAATACAGTAAGAACAATATGAATTGCAGCCATCCTGAATTTTTAGATACGCTCTGGTCATTTCTCCTTTAACTATATGTTCAAAAGATCGAAACACCGTGTCTTTGCATCTGTTTGGTTCTGGAAATGGGAAATGGTCTTTTGACAGGTCTTTTGAAATTAAGGCATCAAAAATTTTAAATTTATCTTTGTGACTTACTATTTCATCAACATTTTCAATGGCTCTGATTTTTTCTGGTTCTATCTGGGCATAACATCCTGTAACAATAACTTTTGTTGATGGGTTGGATTTTATTATCTTTCTTATGGCCTGTCTTGATTGCATTCCTGCTTTTGAAGTAACAGTGCATGTATTTATAATGCATATCTGAGCATCTTTTATTGTTTTAGCTTTTACAAAACCATTATTTATGAGTTCTGTAGCTATACCATCAGATTCATACCGATTTACTTTACATCCAAGCGTTTTAATATAAAATTTTTTCAAATGATCACTCCGGATCCGATCACTTCATTGTTACAATAGAAGACCGCAGTCTGGCCAGGTGTTACTGCAAATTGTTTATCTTCAAATATTACATTTACTATTGCATCATTATTTTGTTTTATAATGGTTGATTGGGCTTGCCTGTGGTTATACCGAATTTTCGTAGTAACCTTTATAGGAAATTTAAGATTATCTTTTATCCAGTGTAAAGAAGTTACATGGAATTGTTTTATATATAATTTTTCTTTAAAAGCAACTATTAAATTATTATTTTCAGTATCTATTTTTTTAACATAATAAGGTTTGGAGGCAGGGCAGTTTATTCCACGTCTCTGACCGATTGTGAAACTTTGAAGACCTTTATGGGTTCCGATGATTTCATTTTCAGTATTGACAATATTTCCTGGTTTTAATTTTATGTTGAGCTTTGATTGAATAAAGTCGGAAATGGTTATGTCTTTAAGAAAACAAATATCCTGGCTTTCTTTTTTTTCAATTGGAGATAAGTTAGCTTTTAGTGCAATATTTTTAACTTTCTTTTTAGTAAGGTCTCCTAAAGGGAACAGGATTTTATTAAATTCTTGTTTAGAAAGCCGGGATAAGAAATAAGATTGTTCTTTTAAATCGTCTATCCCCTTAACAAGGGCAAAATGGTTATTTTTTCTTTCAATTTTTGCATAATGACCAGTAGCAAGAGCATCAGCTCCAAAAGACTTTGCAGCTTCTAAAAGCGCACCAAACTTTATAATTTTATTGCAAAGAATACAGGGGTTTGGTGTTTGTCCTGATAGATAGGTATTGATAAAATAATTAACTACTTCATCTTCAAATATGGAAGAAAGATCAACATGCTTGATTTCTATATCAAGCTGTCTTGAGATAAGAGATAGATCAAGGCTTGTATTTTCATACCCGGTTGAAAAATAAATACCAAAAACTTCAGCATAGCTTTGTTTTAGAAGATAACCTGCAACAAGAGAATCAATGCCTCCGCTTAATGCTATTGCAATTCTTTTGTGCTTACCATTATCATCATTTATTTTCACACTACAAGATCTTCAATATTTTTTGCAAAAAGGCCCATAGCTTTTGTGGGGCAGGTTAAAATACAAAGCTCACACACACTGCAAAGTTCATTATCAAACTCAACTTCCATTTCAGGGCGGCGGATTGACAGAGCCCCGGTAGGACATACAGCAGTA